>NZ_JBDKEE010000007.1:0-252083 GCF_051130085.1 Enterobacter sp. PTB | reverse complement strand
GAATTAAACTTCGTAATGAATTACGTATGTTCACTCAGAGACTTGGTATTCATTTAGTGTCCGAAGACATTAAGAATCCATGTCACTTTGAGTGCCCACACAGATTGTCTGATAAATTGTTAAAGAGCAGTGCCGCTTCGTTTTCGCTGCGGCGCGGGGTGTGCATATTACGCTTTCCCGCTTCAGAGTCAAGCATTTATTTTCGCTTATCTCTGCTGACCCGGCGGCGTGTGTGCCGTTGTTCCGTGTCAGTGGAGGCGCATTATAGGGAGTTATTCTGAAGTGACAAGAGGAAATTCAAAAAAAGTTTCTGTCCGTGTTTTTTTTCACCAACAGGGGTGAAATCAAGCTACAAATTGTTCTATTTGATGTATCTGCAACCACAATAACACCCGAGGTGGCATAATTATCAGCATGAATCTTTAAGGAATAAACGCGATGCCATTAAGCGCACAACAACTGGCTGCCCAAAAAAACCTGTCGTATGTGCTGGCAGAAAAACTGGCTCAGCTGATTTTAGCGGGTAAATATGCCCCGGGGAGCATCCTGCCGGGTGAAATGGAGTTGGGTGAGCAGTTTGGGGTGAGCCGTACCGCCGTTCGCGAAGCGGTGAAAACCTTAACGGCAAAAGGAATGGTGCTTCCGCGTCCTCGCATTGGTACGCGTGTGATGCCACAGAGCAACTGGAACTTCCTCGATCAGGAACTGCTCTCATGGTGGATGACGGAAGATAACTTTCATCAGGTCGTCGATCACTTCCTGGTGATGCGCAGCAGTCTTGAACCTCAGGCCTGCCTCCTTGCCGCCACGCTCGGTACGGCAGAACAGAAAGCGCAGCTCAATGCCCTGATGGAAGAGATGGTGTTCCTGAAAAAACACTTCAATCGCGAACGCTGGATTGAGGTTGATATGGCCTGGCATGAACACATCTATATGATGAGCGCCAATCCGTTCCTGACATCCTTTGCCTCTTTATTCCATTCGGTATACCACACCTACTTTACCTCTATTACGCAAGACGAAGTGGTAAAGCTGGATTTGCACCAGGCGATTGTTGATGCCATTCAGGAGAGCGACGGGCAGCGAGCCCAGGATGCATGCCAGGCATTGCTGGCCGCGCCAACCCACCAGCAGGTACATAAATGAGAGAGAGAAAAGCGCGCAGCATGGCCGGATTGCCGTGGATTGCAGCCATGGCGTTCTTTATGCAGGCACTGGATGCCACCATCCTCAACACAGCGCTACCCGCGATTGCACAAAGCCTTAACCGATCCCCGCTGGCGATGCAGTCCGCCATCATCAGTTATACCCTGACTGTCGCGATGCTCATTCCGGTGAGCGGCTGGCTGGCTGACCGCTTCGGCACCCGCAAAATATTCATGCTGGCCGTGACGCTCTTTACGCTCGGCTCTTTGGCCTGTGCGCTGTCAACGTCTCTTACAGAGCTGGTCATCTTCCGTGTTCTTCAGGGCGTTGGCGGGGCGATGATGATGCCCGTGGCGCGTCTGGCGTTACTGCGCGCCTATCCGCGCAGTGAACTGCTTCCTGTGCTCAACTTCGTCACGATGCCCGGCCTGGTCGGCCCCATACTGGGTCCGGTTCTCGGCGGGGTATTCGTCACCTGGGCAAGCTGGCACTGGATCTTCCTGATTAATATTCCCATTGGCGTCGCGGGGCTGCTTTATGCCCGCAAATATATGCCGAACTTCACCACCCCAAGACGCCGTTTCGATATGCGTGGTTTTTTCCTGTTTGGCCTGAGCCTGGTGCTCTTCTCCAGTGGGATGGAGTTGTTTGGTGAGAAGATCGTGGCGACATGGATTGCACTCTCCGTCATCCTCGGCGGTATTTTGCTGTTCCTTCTTTATATACGTCATGCACGCCGTCACCCGACGCCGTTAATTTCTCTGTCGCTGTTTAACACCCGAACGTTTTCCGTGGGGATTGCGGGCAACATTGCCTCACGCCTGGGGACGGGCTGCGTGCCATTCCTGATGCCACTGATGCTGCAGGTGGGTTTCGGCTACCCGGCTCTGATTGCCGGTTGCATGATGGCCCCCACGGCGATGGGCTCTATTCTGGCCAAATCAACCGTCACGCAGGTGTTGCGCTGGTTTGGTTATCGTAAGACGCTGGTAGGTGTAACGGTCTTTATCGGGCTGATGATCGCGCAGTTCTCCCTGCAATCCGCCTCTTTACCGGTCTGGATGCTGATCCTGCCCCTGTTTGTGCTGGGAATGGCCATGTCGACACAGTTCACGTCGATGAACACCATCACCCTCGCCGACCTGACCGACGATAACGCCAGTAGCGGCAACAGCGTGCTGGCAGTGACTCAGCAGTTGTCGATCAGTCTGGGGGTGGCCGTCAGTGCGGCGGTACTGCGGTTTTATGAAGGTTTTGACAGCGCGAACACCGTCGAACAGTTCCACTATACCTTTATTACCATGGGCGCACTCACCGTCGTGTCGGCGTTGGTCTTTATGCTGTTAAAACCCAAAGATGGCCGCAACCTGATCAAAGAGCGCCACAAAGCAAAGGCTAAACCGAACCCCGTTCCATCAGAACAGGAGTAAGCTGCAGACGTTGCTGCTGAAGGCCGGGCTCGGCCATTCGGTGGATAAGCACATCGATGGCCAGCTCGCCCAGTTCATCTTTTGGCTGATGAATCGTGGTGAGCGGCGGCGTCATGTAGCGGGCCAGTTCAATGTCATCGTAACCAATCACCGCCATATCGTGTGGAACACGCAGTCCCGCCTGATATAACGCCTGATACGCGCCAAACGCCATCGCATCGTTGCCGATAAACACAGCCTGCGGACGCTGCGCTTGCGACAGCAGTTTCTGCATAGCTTCAAAGCCGCCGTTAAATTCGAAATCACCGGTAATACGGTAGCCATCCGGAACAGTAAGCCCCGCCCGCGCCATCGCAGAAAGATACCCCTCAAGACGCAAACGCGCCGGGGTTTTATCCAGGGGGCCGGTAATGCAGGCGATGCGGGTATAGCCTTTATCGATCAGATACTGGGTGGCCATGTCACCCCCCAGCAGCGAGTTATCCTGAATGAGATCGCTGGTACCGTCGAACGGCGCCCAGTCCATCATCACCGTGGGAATAGAAGGGTAGCGCTGAATAATCTCTTTCGAGGGCTGATGTGTTTCGGTACACAGCAGCAGTAACCCGTCGACGCGTTTTTGCATCAGCGTCTCCAGGTTGCGGTTCATTCGCTGCTCATCCCCTTCGGTATTGCACAGCACCAGGCTGTAACCACGCTCGAAGCAGCTGCGTTCGACACCGCGAACAAGTTCAGAATAAAAGGGGTTGGTACTGGCGGTGATCAGCATGCCGATGGTGCGCGTCTGGTTGAGCTTGAGGCTGCGCGCCAGCGCGGACGGCGCATAGTTGAGATCTTTAACCGCGGCTTCGACTTTTTCCCGAATCGCCTCGCTAACGAAGCGATCGTTATTAATGACGTGGGAGACTGTCGACGTAGAAACGCCCGCCTGGCGGGCGACATCTTTCATTGTGGCCAAGCGTTACCCCTGCTGACTTAAGAATTCATCAATCTCTTTACGCCACGGAACGGAAGGCTGGGCACCTTTGCGCGTTACGGCAATCGCCGCGGCGGCATGGGCAAAGCGAATAGCATCATCCATTCTCTTGCCTTCCAGCAGCGCAGTCACCAATGCACCGTTAAAGGTATCTCCCGCCGCGATGGTATCAATCGCCTTAACCTTAAAGCCCGGCACGCGACGGCCTTCCCCGTTTACGCTGGCCCACACTCCACGACTGCCAAGGGTAATGATAACGGTGCCGATGCCTTTATCGTGCAGCACTTTCGCCGCCCGCGCGGCGTCGTCATCATTTTCAACGCGAACGCCTGTCAGTTTCTCCGCTTCAGTTTCGTTCGGGGTAATGATATCCACCAGCGCCAGCAGCTCGTCTGATAATACCCGCGCAGGCGCAGGATTGAGTACGACAGTGGTATGATTTTGATGCGCTATCTCTGCGGCCGCCAGGACGCTTTCAACAGGTGATTCCAGCTGCATCAGAAGCGCTTCGGCATTCGCGATGATCTCGCGCTGCGCGTTCACCCGCTCAGTGGTCAGCGCGGCGTTAGCCCCCGCATGAATACCGATGACATTCTCACCTTCCGCGTTGACGAAAATCAGCGCCACGCCGGTTGATTCCCCTTCGACAACGCTGACAGGCGCAATATCAATGTTATCGCTGGCCAGCTGTTTGCGTACGCGCTCACCGGTATCGTCATCACCCGTGCAGGCAATAAAGGCGATCTTCGCCCCACTGCGTCCTGCGGCGACGGCCTGGTTGGCGCCCTTACCGCCGAATGCCACCTGATACTGATTACCGGTGACGGTTTCGCCCGGTGTCGGGAACGATTCAAGGTTAAGAATGTGATCGGCATTGATACTGCCAAGGACGACAAGATTGCCTGCGGTTTTCATGGTTGAGGTGTCCATCTGAGAGCGCCACCGGTGTGACCCGGTGGCGTATGCCACACTTTTCTTTATAGGGTGTCCCTCAGGCAGCCAGCGACTGCCTGATTCGCCTTTTACTGCTTGATGACCAGTTTCAGGTCAACAGGATATTTGGCCTGAACTTTTTCGCCCTTCAGCACTTTATCAGCAGTCTGCACACCCGTTGCGCCGATCTGCTCAGGCAGCTGAGCGATGGTCGCCGCCAGTTTGCCATCTTTTACTGCTTTTTCACCATCCGGCGTGCCGTCAAATCCGACAACCATCACATCAGATTTACCTGCGGTCTGCAGAGCACGCAGCGCGCCCAGCGCCATTTCATCGTTCTGTGCAAACACAGCCTGCACGTCAGGGTGCGCGGTCAGCAGGTTCTGCATCACGTTCAGACCTTTCGTGCGGTCGAAGTCAGCAGGCTGGCTGGCCAGTACGTTAAATTTGTGCGCTGCAACAGCCTGCTGGAAGCCTTCACCACGCTCACGCGCCGCTGACGTACCGGCAATACCCTGCAATTCGATAACTTTCGCGCCTTCACCCGCTTTCTTCGCGATGTAGTCACCCGCGATTTTGCCACCCAGTACGTTATCAGAAGCGATGTGGCTGACTACGTCGCCTTTCGTCGCCTGACGGTCAAGGGTGATGACCGGGATCTTCGCCTGATTTGCCATCTTCACGGCGTTACCCACAGCGTCAGAATCCGTTGGGTTGATCAGCAGGATTTTGGTGCCACGTACGGTTAAGTCCTGAACGTTTGCCAGCTCTTTCGCCGGGTTGTTCTGAGAGTCCAGCACCACCAGGTTGTAGCCCAGTTTGTCAGCTTCTTTCTGTGCTCCGTCCTTCAGAGAGACGAAGAACGGGTTGTTCAGCGTGGAGATAACCAGCGCGATGGTGTCTTTCGCCATTGCGTTAGCACTTACGGTTGCGCTCAGCGCGACAGCAGAAACCAGGGTAGCCAGCTTTTTCATGTTCATATCTAAGATGTCCTGTAGTGTCGTCAGTTACTGTTTTTTGTTGTCTACCAGAACCGCCAGCAAAATCACCACTGCTTTAACGATCATCTGGTAATAGGAGGAAACACCTAATAAATTCAAACCATTATTCAGGAAACCAAGGATCAGTGCGCCGATCAATGTCCCAACAATGCGACCTTTACCGCCCGCAAGACTCGTACCGCCCAGAACGACTGCCGCAATGGCATCCAGCTCATACCCCGTCCCCGCCGTTGGCTGCGCAGAAGAGAGGCGCGCCACTTCGATGATGCCTGCCAGAGAGGCCAGCAGACCACACAGCGAATAGACGATGATTTTGACTTTATTGACGCTGATCCCGGACAGACGCGTTGCCGCTTCGTTACCGCCCAGCGCATAGATATAACGACCCAGACGGGTGTGATGCAGCATGTACCACGCCGCGAGGAAAACGATAGCCATGATCCAGACCGGCGTCGGGATACCCAGCGGACGACCAATACCGAACCAGCCAAACAGATCGGCGTTATCCGTAAAGCCGGTATTTACCGGACTGCCGTTGGTGTAAACCATGGTGACACCGCGCAGCAGGAGCATCATGACCAGCGTCGCAATGAACGCCTGAACGCGACCTTTCGCCACAATCACACCGGTCACGGCACCAATTGCCGCCCCAAGTGCCAGCGCAGCTGCAACGGCCACCAGCGCGTTGACTTCAATCCCTACAATTGAAGCCGCAACCGCACCGGTGAGCGCCAGCAGGGAACCGACGGACAGATCGATACCCGACGTCAAAATCACCAGCGTCATCCCTACCGCCATAATGGCGTTAACCGACGTCTGCTGAAGAATATTGAACAGGTTATTAACGGTAAAAAAGTTTGGACTCATGGTCGAAACAATCGCGATCAACACCAGCAGGGCAATCAGCGATTTTTGTTCCAGCAGCCATGCCTTTGTGAAATAACGGCGACCAGAAACAGCCTGGGTAGTCATCTTCTTACTCCTGATTCACGCGATTAAGCTTGCCCACAGCGGCAGCCATCAGAACTTCCTGGGTGGCCTGCTCGCGAGTGAATTCACCACCGAGATGCCCTTCATGCATGACGATAATGCGATCGCTCATGCCTAATACTTCTGGCATCTCGGAAGAGACCAGAATGATGCTCAGGCCGTCGGCCTTGAACTGGTTAATCAGCTGATAGATCTCTTTCTTGGCCCCAACGTCCACGCCGCGGGTTGGCTCATCAAGGATCAGCACTTTCGGGCGCGTCATCAGACCGCGCGCAATGGCCACTTTTTGCTGATTACCACCGGACAACAGGCCAATCGCCTGCTCCATCGACGGCGTTTTAACGTTGAAGAGACGGATAAAATCGCTGACCGCCTGCTGTTCATCTTTGTGCTTCAGGCTGCCACCGCTGCGGCTGAAATAGCGCAGGGCAGTAAGCGACATGTTCTCTTTTACCGACATCCCCAGCACTAAGCCGTCACGCTTGCGGTCTTCGGAGATATAGACGATGCCGTTTGCCAGGCCATCCTGTGGAGAGCGAGTCACCACCTCATGACCGTCGAGCGTGACATAACCGCTGGTACGCGGCAGTGCGCCATAGAGCACTTTCATCAGCTCGGTACGGCCTGCCCCCATTAACCCCGCCACGCCAAGGATCTCCCCCTGGCGCAGGGTAAAGGTGACATCGTTCACGCCCGGGCCACAGAGGTTATCCACCTTAAGGCGGATCTCACCCGGTGCTTTGTCCAGATGCGGATACTGGTCTTCGAGCTTACGTCCCACCATCATTTCGATAAGGGTATCTTCGGTCAGCGTGGCGACTTCGCGCTCGGCAATGAATTGCCCGTCGCGGAAGACCGTTACGTCGTCGCAGATCTCGAAAATCTCTTTCATACGGTGAGAGATATAGACAATCCCGCGTCCCTGCGATTTCAGCTCGCGGATAACGCGGAATAAAGATTCGGTTTCGGTGTCGGTCAGCGCGTCCGTCGGTTCATCCATAATGATGACCTTCGACTCAAAGCTCAGCACCTTCGCGATTTCAACCATTTGCTGATCGCCAATGGAAAGGTCGCCCACCAGACGGTCGCTCTTGAAGCGCAGGTTTAGCTTCGCCAGCAGTTTGTCCGCTTCGGCATACATCGTTTTCCAGTCGATTTTGCCAAACCGGTTAACGAACTCGCGTCCGAGGAAGATGTTTTCCGCAATGCTGAGCTGCGGGATCAGGTTCAGCTCCTGGTGGATAATACCGATACCCGCATCCTGGGAAGATTTCGGGCCGTTGAACGTGGTCTCTTTACCCAGCCACAGCAGCGAGCCGGCATCGCGTTGATAGATACCGGTCAGCACTTTCATCATGGTGGATTTGCCGGCCCCGTTTTCGCCCACCAGCGCCATTACGCGTCCGGGATAAACGTTCAGTGCCGCGCCAGAGAGGGCTTTTACGCCCGGGAACGCTTTATCGATCCCTTTCAGTTGCAGTAATGCGTCCATGATGGCCTCAGAAGGTGACGCCAGCACAGAGAATGATATTCGCATACGGGGAACACTCCCCGCTGCGAATCACCGCCTGACTGTCTGCGGTTTGTTGTTTGAATTGCTCGTGCGTTGTGTAACGAATTTCTATGGTGTTTCCCTGGTGTTGTTGCAGTTGCTCAATGTGGCTGAGCAACGTTTCGTGGAGTTGCGGATTATGGTGTTTAATTTCCGTCGCGAGAATGGCCGCCTCAACCTGCATCTCCGCCGTCACCACGTCCAGTACCTGCATAAACGAGGGCACGCCCTGCGTTAACGCCATATCAATACGGGTTGTGCTGCGTGGAACCGGTAAGCCTGCATCGCAAACCACCAGCGTATCGGTATGCCCAAGACGGGAAATAACCGATGAGATTTCTGCGTTAAGAACGGTGCCTTTCTTCATTTTCTTGCTCCACTAGCGAAACGTTTCGCTGAAATCAGTTTAGTCTTAACGGTGTTCAGAAAACCACCATGACATAACAGATTTGTGATCGGCGTCGAAACGTTTCGCTACGTGAAATGAGAAGGCGATAAATGCAAAAACGGTAACCCTTTGGTTACCGTTTTTTTAGGGTTGCACCCTCTCCATCCAGGAGAGGGCATCAGGCCACACGAGGACCTAGATTTCGACCTGCGTTCCCAGCTCAATCACACGGTTAGGCGGGATCTCAAACTGGTCAGGCGCGCGAAGGGCGTTACGCTGCAGGATAAGGTACAACTTGCCGCGCAGACGCAAATACCAGGGGCGCTTGCCGATAATCAGCGACTCGTGGGACATAAAGAACGAGGTCTCCATCATGCGACAGCTCAGACCTTCCAGACCGCAGCGATGGAACACCTCTTCGACGTTTGGTGTCTCACGCCAGCCGTAGCTTGCCACTACGCGCCAGAAGGTCGGCGACAGTTGCTCGATTTGCACGCGGCGGACATTGTGGACGTACGGGGCATCTTCGGTGCGCAGGGTCAGCAGGATCACGCGCTCGTGCAGCACTTTGTTGTGCTTGAGGTTATGCATCAGCGCAAACGGGATAACGTTCAGCGCACGCGACATATACACCGCGGTGCCCGGCACGCGTACCGGCGGCGATTTCTCCAGCGAGGCAATCATAGCCTCCAGGGAGTTACCGTGCTCATGCATACGGCGCAGAAGGCGGAAACGTTCGCTTTTCCACGTGGTCATGACAATGAACATCACCAGACCGAGCGTCAGCGGCAGCCAGCCACCGGAGACAATCTTGTCGAGGTTGGCGGAGAACAGCGGCACGTCAATGC
This sequence comes from Enterobacter sp. PTB, assembly GCF_051130085.1. Taxonomy (NCBI): domain Bacteria; kingdom Pseudomonadati; phylum Pseudomonadota; class Gammaproteobacteria; order Enterobacterales; family Enterobacteriaceae; genus Enterobacter; species Enterobacter sp. PTB. The sequence goes on along the minus strand of NZ_JBDKEE010000007.1, from coordinate 242,819 downwards.
ACAGGAAGCCGACCAGAATCATCATCACGAGGAATTTGTTCCAGTGCCAGTTTCGGTACGCTACCGTGGTGGAGAGCAGCGAGGTCAGTACCATCGTACCGGTTACCGCAATACCGTACGCCGCCGCCAGGTTGCTGGAGTGCTCGAAGCTGACGATGACAATCACCACGGCGAAATAGAGCAGCCAGTTGATGAACGGAATGTAAATCTGGCCCGACTCCATCTCGGAGGTATGGATAATGCGCATAGGCGAGAGATACCCCAGACGCACGGCCTGACGCGTCAGAGAGAACACGCCTGAAATTACTGCCTGCGAGGCAATAACGGTCGCCAGCGTCGCCAGAATCAGCATGGGCACCAGCGCCCAGTCCGGAGCCAGCAGGAAGAATGGGTTCTTAATCGCCTCCGGGTTTTGCAGCAGCAGCGCACCCTGACCGAAATAGTTCAGCACCAGCGACGGCAGGACCACTAAAAACCACGCCACGCGGATAGGCAGTTTCCCGAAGTGCCCCATATCGGCATACAGCGCCTCAACACCGGTGATGGAGAGCACGACGGCACCGAGCGCGACGAAGGAAACCACTTTGTATTCAAGGAAGAAATGCACGGCCCAGTAAGGGTTCAGCGCATGCAGCACGTCCGGGTTAGCAATAATGCTGCGTAAACCGAGTGCCGCCAGGACCAGGAACCAGGCCAGCATAATCGGAGCGAACAGCTTGCCCACCAGCCCGGTGCCGTGCTTCTGGATGATGAACAGCAGCGTCAGGACAAGGATCGCCAGCGGAACAACCCATGAATCAAGCTGTGGCGCGATAATCTCCAGCCCCTCTATCGCCGAGAGAACCGAAATCGCGGGCGTAATGACGACTTCCCCATAGAAGAAGCTGCCGCCAATCAGGCCGATAATGACCAGCACCGACGTCATTCTGGCGGAGGTATTCCGCCCGGCAAGGGACATCAGAGTCAGGATCCCCCCTTCACCGGCGTTATCTGCACGCATAACGAAGGAGAGGTATTTCACTGAAACCACCAGGATCAGCAGCCAGAAGATGAGGGACAGGAAGCCAAAGACGGCATCGCGCTCAACACCAAAACCAAACTGACCGGACAGACATTCACGAAGCGTATAAAGCGGGCTGGTGCCGATATCACCGTAGACAACCCCGATCGCCGCAAGCGTTATTGCGGGTAATGATTGCTTATTATCAGTGCTCATAGACTAGTCTTTTCGTTTAAATAACAAATGTGTGCTTAGTCCCTTGGCCCACAAAAAGCGCACAGTATGCACGATTCAATGCAAAATCGTACCCCTAAATGCAACCGCATTAATGTAGCGCAAAGAAAATAGCGCCGCACTTCAGTCTATTACCAGCCCTGACTGAAACGTCTATACTCGCTTCAATTGGCCGCCACGACGGCGAAAGGATGCAAAACTATTATGGCTCACTCACATTTAATAGCAGAAAGAATTTCCCGCCTCAGCGGCGCGCTGGAAAAAGGCCTTTTCGAGCGTAGCCACGCCATTCGCCTCTGTTTACTGGCGGCGTTGAGCGGTGAAAGCGTCTTTCTGCTTGGTCCTCCGGGCATCGCCAAAAGCCTGATTGCCCGCCGGCTGAAATTTGCCTTTCAGAACGCCCGCGCTTTCGAATACCTGATGACCCGCTTTTCCACCCCAGAAGAAGTTTTCGGCCCGCTTTCCATTCAGGCGCTGAAAGATGAAGGGCGCTATCAGCGCCTGACTGAGGGGTATCTTCCGGAAGCGGAAATTGTTTTTCTTGATGAGATCTGGAAAGCGGGGCCGGCTATTCTGAACACCCTGCTCACGGCGATAAACGAACGCCGATTCCGCAACGGTGCCAGCGAAGAGAAAATCCCGATGCGCCTGCTGGTGGCGGCCTCTAACGAACTCCCGGAAGCCGACAGCAGCCTTGAAGCGCTGTATGACCGCATGCTGATCCGCCTGTGGCTCGACAAAGTGCAGGATAAATCCAACTTCCGCTCGATGCTGGTCAGCCAGCAGGATGAGAATGAAAACCCGGTCCCCGCTTCGCTGCAGGTCACGGATGAGGAGTATTACCAGTGGCAGGAGGATATCGGCAAAATCACACTGCCGGATTCGGTGTTTGAGCTGATCTATCTGCTGCGCCAGCAGCTCGATTTACTGCCTTCTGCGCCGTATGTCTCCGACCGTCGCTGGAAAAAAGCGATCCGCCTGCTGCAGGCCAGCGCCCTGTTCAGCGGCCGCGATGCCGTTGCGCCAATCGATCTGATCCTTTTAAAAGATTGTCTCTGGCACGACGCGGAAGGCATGAACCTGATGCAGCAGCAGCTTGACGTATTGATGACCGGACACGCCTGGGGCCAGCAGTCGATGCTCAACCAGCTCGGGGCGATTGCCCAACGGCGTATTCAGCTGCAGCAACAACAAAGCGACAAAACAGCGCTGAAAGTAAACCGCCTTGGCGGTATGTTCGCCCGCAAAGCGCATTATGAGCTGCCGTCCGAACTGACCAGTACAACGCTGACGCTCCTGCTTCAGCAGCCCCTTAAGCTTCATGACATGCAGGTGGTCCATATCACCGTGGAGCGAGAGCCACTGGCTCAGTGGCTTGATAAGGGCGGGGAGATCCGCGGCAAACTCAACGGCATCGGTTTTGCCCAGCCGCTGACGCTGGAAGTGGACAGCAGCCAGCATCTGGTGATCCGCGACGTCAGCCTGCAGGGATCGCGTCTTGCGCTTCCGGGAACCGCCTCTGACAGCGTGCCGGAAGAGATTAAACGCCAGCTTGAAGCGCTGGATACAGAATGGCACCAGCAACATACGCGCTTCAGCGAGCAGCAAAAATGCCTCTTTATTCATAGCGACTGGTTAGGTCGCATCGAAGCCAGCCTGCAGGATGTCAGCGCGCAGATCAAACAGGCTCGTCAATGCTAACGCTGGATACGCTTAACGTCATGCTGGCCGTCAGCGAAGAGGGGTTGATCGAAGAGGTGGTCATCACCCTTCTGGCCTCCCCGCAGCTGGCGGCTTTTTTTGAAAAATTCCCACGGCTCAAAAAGGCGATGACCGACGATCTCCCGCGCTGGCGCGAAAACCTGCGTCAGCGGTTCAAAGAGACCGAAGTCCCCCCTGAATTAACTGACGAGGTGGCCTGCTATCAGCAGTGCCAGCGGCTCTCTACGTCACAGTTTATCGCCCAGCTCCCGCAAACCCTGACGTTACTCGACACAGTACACTCTCCGTTTGCCAGCCAGGCGCGGGCGCTGGTCACGGATAACGCCACGTTTACCCCCGCGCTACACACCCTCTTTTTACAACGCTGGCGCCTCAGCCTGGTGGTGCAGGCCACAACGTTGAACCAGCAGTTGCTGGATGAGGAGCGTGAACAGCTGCTTAGCGAAGTGCAGGAACGCATGACCTTAAGCGGTCAGCTGGAGCAGGTGCTGGTGGAAAATGAAAACGCCGCCGGGCGTCTTTGGGATATGAGCGCTGGTCAGCTGCGGCGCGGAGATTACCAGCTCATCGTCAAGTACGGCGATTTTCTGGCACAGCAGCCAGAGCTGATGAAGCTTGCCGAACAGCTGGGTCGTTCACGGGAGGCCAAATCGGTCCCAAAGAAAGATGCCCCAATGGAGACCTTCCGCACCCTGGTCCGTGAACCGGCCACCGTGCCTGAGCAGGTGGATGGGCTCCAGCAAAGCGACGATATTTTGCGCCTGCTGCCCACGGAGCTGAGTACGCTGGGGATGACCGAGCTTGAGTACGAGTTTTATCGCCGGCTGGTGGAAAAACAGCTTCTGACCTACCGGTTGCATGGCGAAGCCTGGCGTGAAAAGCTCAGCCAGCGCCCGGTCATTCATCAGGATTTTGACGAACAGCCGCGTGGGCCTTTTATTGTGTGCGTGGATACGTCCGGCTCGATGGGAGGGTTTAACGAACAGTGCGCGAAAGCGTTCTGCCTGGCTCTGATGCGCGTGGCGCTCGCCGATCGACGTCGCTGCTTCATCATGCTCTTTTCCAGCGAAGTTGTGGGTTATGAACTGACCCATCAGCAGGGTATTGAGCAGGCGATCCGCTTTTTAAGCCAGCGCTTTCGTGGCGGTACCGATCTGGCAAGCTGTTTTCGAAGCATCGTTGAGCGGATGCAGGGCGGAGACTGGTATGACGCTGACGCCGTGGTCATCTCCGATTTTATTGCCCAGCGGCTACCGGATGACGTGGTGAATAAAGTGAAGGAGCTACAGCGAGTGCACCAGCACCGTTTCCATGCTGTGGCGATGTCTGCCCATGGAAAACCCGGCATCATGCGCATCTTCGATCATATCTGGCGCTTTGATACCGGGTTACGTAGCCGCCTGCTAAGACGCTGGCAGCGCTAATTACAGAAGAGATTCAACGCGATCGCGTACCTGTTGTGGCCAGACACCGCACTGCACCTGACCAATATGAGGCAGCTGCAACAGCAGCATGGTCAGACGGGACTGGCCAATACCGCCGCCAATGGTCTGCGGCATCTCTCCGCGCAGCAACGCCTGGTGCCACTCCAGCGTGAGACGATCTTCATCCCCGGTAAGTGCCAGCTGACGCTTCAGGGCGTCAGCATCCACGCGGATCCCCATTGAAGAGAGCTCGAACGCATCTTCCAGCACCGGGTTCCAGACCAGAATATCACCGTTCAGACCGGCGAATTCGCCCTCACCCGTCGTGCTCCAGTCATCATAATCCGGCGCACGCACATCATGGCGTTTACCGTCAGACAATTTGCCGCCAATCCCGATCAGGAACACAGCACCCAATTCTTTGGCGATCGCACGCTCACGGCCTTTGGCATCCAGATCGGGATAACGGCTCAGCAGTTCCTGACTGTGGACAAAGTGGATCGATTCCGGCAGGAACGGTGCCAGACCAAACTCTTTGCTCACTGCCGCTTCGGTCGCTTTGATCCCGGCGTAGATCGCCTCAACGGTGGATTTCAGCGTACCGACGTGACGCTCGCCATCGCCCATGACGCGCTCCCAGTCCCATTGATCGACGTAGACGGAGTGCATTGGCGTAAGACGGTCTTCATCGGGGCGAAGGGCTTTCATGTGCGTGTAAAGCCCTTCGCCCGCGCTGAAGTCGTGTTGTCCCAGGGTTTGACGTTTCCACTTCGCAAGGGAATGCACCACTTCGAACTGGGCGTCTGGCAGTGTTTTCACTTTCACCTGTACCGCTTTTTCGCATCCAGAAAGGTTGTCCTGCGTCCCGTCACCCACGCGGCTGAGAATGGGCGCCTGGACTTCGATCAGACCAAGCTTGTCTTCCAGCTGACGTGAAAAATGGGATTTAACGAAGCTGATCTGGCGTTGTTTTGCGATGTAAGCGGTTTTCATTATTTATACTCCTGCGTCCTGTTGATAGAGATTAAGCAACAAAAATGGCCTGTAATTCAATAACCCATCAACAAAAAGCCACCTTCACTTTTGATTCATTAAAATATGGCGCTAGAATAGAGAGATTCATTAATGTTCATAAGAAAAAGCTATGGAAAATTATCAGATCGATAATCTGGACCGCGGCATCCTGGAGGCCTTAATGGCCAATGCTCGTACTGCCTACGCGGAACTGGCGAAACAGTTTGGCGTCAGTCCGGGCACAATCCACGTTCGCGTGGAAAAGATGAAACAGGCGGGGATCATTACCGGTGCTCGTATCGACGTCAGCCCTAAGCAGCTCGGTTATGACGTCTGCTGCTTTATTGGCATTATCCTCAAAAGCGCCAAAGATTATCCGTCAGCCCTGGCGAAGCTCAACGCGCTTGAAGAAGTCACGGAGGCGTACTACACCACCGGGCACTACAGTATCTTTATAAAGGTGATGTGCCGCTCCATTGATGCCCTCCAGCAGGTACTTATCAACAAGATCCAAACAATTGATGAAATTCAGTCCACTGAAACATTGATCTCCCTGCAGAACCCGATCATGCGTACCATCCGCCCCTGATCGGGCAAATTCATTCCCACACTTTCCACAGGTAGATCCCAGCTCGTTCACAGCGTACAATGAGCCCCTCTTTATTTGAGCGAGCGATCAATGGCAGACATTACCCTTATCAGTGGCAGCACCCTGGGCGGCGCGGAATACGTTGCGGAACATCTGGCTGAGAAGCTGGAAGACGCGGGCTTTTCCACCGAAACACTGCACGGCCCGTTGCTTGAAGATCTCCCGACTGATGGGGTCTGGCTACTGATCACCTCGACGCACGGCGCAGGCGATCTGCCGGATAATCTGCAACCTTTATATGACGAACTGCTGGAACAGCAGCCTGACCTGTCAAACGTCCGTTTTGGCGCGGTGGGTATCGGCAGTCGTGAATATGACACCTTTTGCGGTGCAATAGAGAAAGTCGAAGCCGCTGTGACTGCCTGTGGGGCAAAACAGCTGGGTGAAACACTGAAGATCAACATCCTCGATCATGACATTCCGGAAGATCCAGCGGAGATCTGGCTGGGTGAATGGAAAAATTTACTCAAAAACGATTAAAGATCGCGCGAACAGATGTGGATAACTCTGGTTAAAAGCTCGTATTAAGCGGTAGTTATCCAAGTTATAACTCTGAGGCCGTTTTGGCCCTGTGTATAAAGTCGCGATCTGATCCCAGCTTATACTGGCCAGGATCACCGATCATTCACAGCAAACGATCCTTTCTAACTGCATGATCTTCATCGTGAGATCGGGCTTATCCACAGAGGTACTCGATCCTAATAAGAGATCACAATAGAACAGATCTCTAAATAAAAAGATCTTCTTTTTAATAGCCCAGGATCCCAATGCTTTCTCGAAAGACTAAAGTTGAGTAGAATCCACGGCCCGGGCTTCAATCCATTTTCATACCGCTTTACGCGAGGCAGACCACCATGTTTTATCAGGATCCTTTTGACGTCATCATCATTGGCGGGGGTCATGCAGGCACTGAGGCCGCAATGGCCGCAGCGCGAATGGGTCAGCAGACCCTGCTTTTGACACACAATATCGACACGCTGGGACAAATGTCCTGTAATCCGGCGATTGGCGGCATTGGGAAAGGACACCTGGTAAAAGAAGTGGATGCACTTGGCGGCCTGATGGCGAAAGCGATCGATCATGCCGGCATCCAGTTTAGGATACTAAACGCGAGCAAAGGTCCCGCTGTGCGCGCCACCCGTGCTCAGGCAGACCGCGTGCTTTACCGTCAGGCGGTACGTACTGCCCTGGAGAATCAGCCAAACCTGATGATCTTCCAGCAGGCGGTAGAAGATCTTATCGTTGAAAACGATCGCGTTGTGGGTGCCGTAACCCAGATGGGCCTCAAGTTCCGCGCGAAAGCCGTCGTACTGACTGTCGGGACCTTCCTGGATGGCAAAATCCATATCGGTCTGGATAACTACAGCGGTGGCCGTGCTGGCGATCCGCCGTCCATTCCGCTGTCTCGTCGTCTGCGTGAACTTCCGCTGCGCGTCAGTCGCCTGAAAACAGGCACGCCACCGCGTATTGATGCGCGCACCATTGATTTCAACGTGCTGGCACAACAGCACGGCGATAACCCCATGCCGGTGTTCTCGTTCATGGGCAATGCGGCTCAACATCCGCAGCAGGTACCGTGCTACATCACGCATACCAACGAAAAAACCCATGACGTGATCCGCAATAACCTCGACCGCAGCCCAATGTACGCTGGCGTGATCGAAGGGATCGGCCCGCGTTACTGTCCATCGATCGAAGACAAGGTGATGCGCTTTGCCGATCGTAACCAGCACCAGATCTTCCTGGAGCCGGAAGGACTGACGTCAAATGAAATTTACCCGAACGGCATCTCCACCAGCCTGCCGTTCGATGTGCAGATGCAAATTGTTCGCTCAATGCAGGGTATGGAGAACGCGAAAATCGTTCGTCCTGGCTACGCTATTGAGTACGATTTCTTCGATCCGCGTGACCTGAAGCCAACCCTGGAGAGCAAATTCATCCACGGTCTGTTCTTCGCCGGCCAGATTAACGGCACGACCGGTTACGAAGAAGCTGCCGCTCAGGGTCTGCTTGCCGGTCTGAACGCAGCACGCTTCTCTGCGGAGAAAGAGGGCTGGGCACCTGCGCGTTCTCAGGCTTATCTGGGCGTGCTGGTCGACGATCTTTGCACCCTTGGTACCAAAGAACCGTACCGTATGTTTACCTCTCGCGCGGAATATCGCCTGATGCTGCGCGAAGATAATGCCGATCTGCGTCTGACCGAAGTGGGTCGTGAACTGGGTCTGGTGGATGACGAACGCTGGGCGCGCTACAACGAAAAACTGGAACGCATTGAGCAGGAACGTCAGCGCCTGAAAACCACCTGGGTGAATCCACAGGCGGAAACCGCTGCAGAAGTGAATGCTCACTTAACTGCGCCGCTTTCGCGCGAAGCCAGCGGCGAAGACTTGCTACGTCGCCCTGAAGTGACCTACGAGAACCTGGTGAAACTGACCGCGTTCGCGCCTGGCCTTGAAGACGCTGAAGCGGCTGAACAGGTTGAGATCCAGGTCAAATACGAAGGTTACATCGCGCGTCAGCAGGATGAGATTGAAAAACAGCAGCGCAACGAAAATACGCTGCTGCCGGAAATGCTGGACTACCGTCAGGTGACGGGGCTTTCCAATGAAGTGATCGCCAAGCTGAACGATCACAAGCCTGTGTCGATCGGTCAGGCATCCCGTATCTCCGGTGTCACACCTGCCGCGATTTCGATTCTGCTGGTGTGGCTGAAAAAGCAAGGTATGCTGCGCCGTAGCGCATAATATCCAGTGCTTTTGGCGGGTGGCGCTTCGCTACCCGCCCTGCTAATTCGTAGGCCCGGTAAGCGCCACCGGGCAATTTATGTCTAAACAGGTACCCACTGTGCTCAATAAACTCTCTCGTCTGCTGGAACAGGCAGGTATTTCGCTCACCGATCACCAGAAAACTCAGCTGGTGGCCTATGTCGATATGCTGAACAAATGGAATAAAGCGTACAACCTGACGTCTGTTCGCGACCCCAACGAGATGCTGGTTCGTCATATCCTCGATAGCATCGTGGTTGCGCCGTATCTTAAAGGGGAGCGCTTTATCGATGTGGGCACAGGTCCTGGCCTGCCGGGGATCCCGCTGTCGATTGTCCGCCCTGAGAGCCATTTCACGCTGCTGGACAGCCTTGGCAAACGCGTCCGTTTTTTACGTCAGGTCCAGCATGAGCTGAAGCTGGAGAACATCGCCCCTGTACAGAGCAGGGTAGAGGCGTTCCCCGCGGAGCCGCCGTTTGACGGTGTTATCAGCCGCGCGTTTGCGTCGCTCAATGATATGGTGAGCTGGTGTAAGCACTTGCCTGCACAAGATGGCCGCTTTTATGCCCTGAAAGGGCAGTTGCCGGGCGATGAAATTGAACAGCTTCCGGAGGGTTTTGCTGTCGAATCCGTTGAGAAATTAAACATTCCTCAGCTTGAGGGTGAACGCCATCTGGTGATAATTAAGCCAAACAATTTTTAAATATTTAATAAAAATTGTGGAATTCGTGCTGTTCTGACCATGTTAAATAACAGCACAAATTCTCGGGTTTTACCGAAGAGAGTTTAACCTCTGTGTTACTAAGGTTTTTCTAACGGTTAACGTAACAGCCATTGTTCAGCATGAAGATAGTCAACATCGAAAATATCAGCCTGCTAAAAGTGGAATACGGCAACCAGAATTGAATGTTAAATATTTATTAAGAATGTCAATAAAAGGTTTTTATTGTATACCGGGCTGTTTTGAAAATAGTTACGATAATTTGTCTTTAATTTCATAAAGATGAAATAAACCGATTTGCGTCTTTGATAAATACACCCTTATCGCAAATGTGTGTTTTGTGATCTCGTGCACGCTTTGTAGCCAACGTTTTCGCGCTGTTTGCAGTTTTGGTCGAAGGTCGTGGCTTTCAGGAAAAGTTAAAAAATAGCGGCGGGGAAAAATATTTAAACATTTATTCACCTTTTCGCTACTTAATGTTTGAAATCACGGGTGCGCACCGTATAATTTGACCGCTTTTTGATGCTTGACTCTGAGCCTTAAAGGACGTTTTATACGACACGCGGCATACCTCGAAGGGAGCAGGAGTAAAAACGTGATGTCTGTGTCGCTCTTGAGTAGAAACGTTGCTCGTAAGCTTCTGTTCATTCAGTTTCTGGCTGTGATAGCAAGTGGACTGCTGTTTAGCCTCAAAGACCCCTTCTGGGGCATCTCCGCCGTGTGCGGGGGTTTGGCGGTTGTTCTGCCAAACGTATTGTTTATGATTTTTGCCTGGCGTCATCAGGCGCATACACCCGCCAAAGGCCGTGTGGCCTGGTCCTTCGCTCTCGGTGAAGTGTGTAAGGTGTTGCTGACCTTTGCTCTACTGGTGATGGCGCTGGCGGTTTTGAAAGTGGTATTCATGCCGCTGATAGCAACGTGGGTTTTGGTGCTGGTGGTACAAGTTCTGGCTCCAGCTGTAATCAACAACAAAGGGTAAAAGGCATCATGGCTTCAGAAAATATGACGCCGCAGGATTACATAGGTCACCATCTGAATAACCTTCAGCTGGACCTGCGTACATTCTCGCTGGTGGATCCGCATAACCCCCCGGCCACCTTCTGGACGATCAACATCGACTCCATGTTCTTCTCGGTCGTTTTGGGTCTTCTGTTCCTGGCCATGTTCCGCGGTGTTGCGAAAAGAGCGACCAGCGGTGTTCCAGGGAAATTCCAGACGTTCATCGAAATGATCATCGGCTTCGTCCATGGCAGCGTCAAAGACATGTACCATGGTAAGAGCAAGCTGATTGCTCCGCTGGCCCTGACCGTGTTCGTTTGGGTGTTCCTGATGAACCTGATGGACCTGCTGCCAATCGATTTCCTGCCGTGGATTGGCGAACATGTCCTCGGTCTGCCAGCACTGCGCGTGGTGCCGTCCGCTGACGTGAACATCACCCTGTCGATGGCGCTGGGCGTGTTTATCCTGATTCTTTTCTACAGCATCAAAATGAAAGGCGTAAGCGGCTTCGTGAAAGAGCTTACCTTGCAGCCGTTCAACCACTGGGCGTTTATTCCGGTCAACCTGATCCTGGAAGGCGTTAGCCTGCTGTCCAAACCTGTTTCACTGGGTCTGCGACTGTTCGGCAACATGTATGCGGGTGAGCTGATTTTCATTCTGATCGCGGGTCTTCTGCCGTGGTGGTCACAGTGGATTCTGAATGTGCCTTGGGCCATTTTCCACATCCTGATCATTACGCTGCAAGCCTTTATCTTCATGGTTCTGACGATCGTCTATCTGTCGATGGCGTCTGAAGAGCACTGATTTTTTACCAACACTACTACGTTTTAATTGAAACAAACTGGAGACTGTCATGGAAAACCTGAATATGGATCTGCTGTACATGGCTGCCGCTGTGATGATGGGTCTGGCGGCTATCGGTGCTGCGATCGGTATCGGCATCCTCGGGGGCAAATTCCTGGAAGGCGCAGCGCGTCAACCTGATCTGATTCCTCTGCTGCGTACTCAGTTCTTTATCGTTATGGGTCTGGTGGATGCTATCCCAATGATCGCTGTAGGTCTGGGTCTGTACGTGATGTTTGCTGTCGCGTAGTAGTAGTTTTAAAACCCTAAGCCACAGATATTAAAGAGGTATTGTGCTGTGAACATGAACGCAACAATCCTCGGCCAGGCCATCGCGTTTATTCTCTTTGTCTGGTTCTGCATGAAGTATGTATGGCCGCCTTTAATGGCTGCCATCGAAAAACGTCAGAAAGAAATTGCTGACGGTCTGGCTTCTGCAGAACGCGCTAAGAAAGATTTGGACCTTGCACAGGCCAACGCGACAGACCAGCTGAAAAAAGCGAAAGCGGAAGCTCAGGTTATCATCGAACAGGCTAACAAACGCCGTTCGCAGATCCTGGACGAAGCCAAAGCTGAAGCAGAACAGGAACGTACTAAGATCGTGACACAAGCTCAGGCTGAAATTGAAGCTGAGCGTAAACGTGCTCGCGAAGAACTGCGTAAGCAGGTTGCGATTCTGGCTGTTGCTGGCGCCGAGAAGATCATCGAACGTTCCGTGGATGAAGCTGCTAACAGCGACATCGTGGACAAACTTGTCGCTGAACTGTAAGGAGGGAGGGGCTGATGTCTGAATTTGTTACGGTAGCTCGCCCCTACGCCAAAGCAGCTTTTGACTTTGCTGTCGAACACCAAAATGTCGATCGCTGGCAGGATATGCTGGCGTTTGCCGCTGAGGTGACGAAAAACGAACAAATGGCCGAGTTGCTTTCTGGTGCGTTAGCGCCTGAAACTCTCGCCGCGTCGTTTATCGCCGTGTGCGGAGAGCAACTGGATGCCAATGGTCAGAACCTGATTAAGGTAATGGCAGAAAATGGTCGTCTCCGTGTGCTCCCGGATGTTCTCGAGCAGTTTGAGCACTTACGTGCCCTTAGTGAAGCTACCGCTGAAGTCGAAGTGACTTCTGCGACTGAACTGAGTGATGAACAGCTTGCGAAAATCACCGCCGCGATGGAAAAACGTCTGTCACGCAAAGTTAAGCTGAATTGCAAAATCGATAAGTCTGTAATGGCAGGCGTAATCATCCGTTCGGGTGATATGGTCATTGATGGCAGCGTACGCGGCCGTCTTGAACGCCTTGCAGACGTCTTGCAGTCTTAAGGGGACTGGAGCATGCAACTGAATTCCACCGAAATCAGCGAACTGATCAAGCAGCGCATTGCTCAGTTCAGTGTTGTGAGCGAAGCTCACAACGAAGGTACTATTGTTTCTGTAAGTGACGGTGTTATCCGTATTCACGGCCTGGCCGATTGTATGCAGGGTGAGATGATTTCCCTGCCGGGTAACCGTTACGCTATCGCACTGAACCTGGAGCGCGACTCCGTAGGTGCAGTTGTGATGGGTCCATACGCTGACCTCGCCGAAGGCATGAAGGTTAAGTGTACTGGCCGTATTCTGGAAGTGCCGGTTGGCCGTGGCCTGCTGGGTCGCGTTGTTAACACCCTGGGTGCACCAATCGACGGTAAAGGTCCGGTTGAGCACGATGGCTTCTCCCCAATCGAAGTTATCGCACCAGGCGTTATCGACCGTCAGTCCGTTGATCAGCCAGTGCAGACTGGTTATAAGTCCGTTGATGCCATGATTCCAATCGGTCGTGGCCAGCGTGAACTGATCATCGGTGACCGTCAGACCGGTAAAACCGCGATGGCTATCGACGCCATCATCAACCAGCGTGACTCCGGCATCAAATGTGTGTACGTGGCTATCGGCCAGAAAGCGTCCACCATTTCTAACGTGGTTCGTAAACTGGAAGAGCACGGCGCGCTGTCTAACACCATCGTTGTTGTGGCGACCGCTTCTGAATCTGCTGCACTGCAATACCTGGCACCATACGCCGGTTGCGCAATGGGCGAATACTTCCGTGACCGCGGTGAAGATGCGCTGATCGTATACGATGACCTGTCTAAACAGGCCGTTGCATATCGTCAGGTTTCCCTGCTGCTCCGTCGTCCACCTGGACGTGAAGCGTTCCCTGGCGACGTATTCTACCTCCACTCTCGTCTGCTGGAGCGTGCTTCCCGCGTTAACGCGGAATACGTCGAGAACTTCACCAAAGGTGAAGTGAAGGGTAAAACCGGCTCTCTGACCGCGCTGCCAATCATTGAAACCCAGGCGGGTGACGTTTCCGCGTTCGTTCCGACCAACGTAATCTCCATTACCGATGGTCAGATCTTCCTGGAAACCAACCTGTTTAACTCCGGTATTCGTCCGGCAGTTAACCCGGGTATCTCCGTATCCCGTGTGGGTGGTGCTGCTCAGACCAAGATCATCAAGAAACTGTCCGGTGGTATTCGTACCGCGCTGGCACAGTATCGTGAACTGGCTGCGTTCTCTCAGTTCGCATCCGATCTGGACGAAGCAACCCGTAAACAGCTGAGCCACGGTCAGAAAGTGACCGAGCTGCTGAAGCAAAAACAGTACGCACCAATGTCTGTTGCTCAGCAGGGCCTGGTTCTGTTCGCGGCTGAACGCGGTTACCTCGAAGATGTGGAACTGGCGAAAATCGGTAGCTTCGAAGCCGCTCTGCTGGCTTACGTCGACCGTGATCACGCTCCGCTGATGCAAGAGATCAACCAGACCGGTGGCTATAACGACGAAATCGAAGGCAAGCTGAAAGCTATCCTCGATTCCTTCAAAGCAACCCAATCCTGGTAATCGTCCGGCGGCTTGTCTCAGGACAAGCCGCCTGGCATTGAGGAGAAGCTCATGGCCGGCGCAAAAGAGATACGTAGTAAGATCGCAAGCGTCCAGAACACGCAAAAGATCACTAAAGCGATGGAGATGGTCGCCGCTTCCAAAATGCGTAAATCGCAGGATCGCATGGCGGCCAGCCGTCCTTATGCAGAAACCATGCGCAAAGTGATTGGTCACCTTGCAAACGGTAATCTGGAATATAAGCACCCTTACCTGGAAGAACGCGACGTTAAGCGCGTGGGCTACCTGGTGGTGTCGACCGACCGTGGTCTGTGTGGCGGCTTGAACATTAACCTGTTCAAAAAACTGCTGGCGGATATGAAAGCATGGTCTGAAAAAGGCGTTCAGTGCGATATCGCAATGATCGGCTCTAAAGGCGTCTCTTTCTTTAACTCCGTTGGTGGCAACATTGTCGCTCAGGTGACGGGTATGGGTGATAACCCTTCCCTGTCCGAGCTGATCGGCCCGGTTAAAGTGATGTTGCAGGCTTACGATGAAGGCCGTCTGGACAGACTGTACGTTGTCAGCAACAAATTTATTAACACCATGTCTCAGGTTCCAACGCTCACTCAGATGCTGCCTTTACCGGCATCAGAAGATGACGAGCTGAAGCAAAAATCCTGGGATTACCTGTATGAACCCGATCCGAAACCGCTGTTGGATACCCTGCTGCGTCGTTACGTTGAATCTCAGGTTTATCAGGGCGTTGTAGAAAACCTGGCCAGCGAGCAGGCCGCACGAATGGTGGCGATGAAAGCCGCGACCGATAATGGCGGCAGCCTGATTAAAGAGCTGCAGTTGGTTTACAACAAAGCTCGTCAGGCCAGCATTACTCAGGAACTCACCGAGATCGTCTCGGGGGCCGCCGCGGTTTAACCAGGTTTACGAATTACGTAGAGGATTCAAGATGGCTACTGGAAAGATTGTCCAGGTAATCGGCGCCGTGGTGGACGTCGAGTTCCCTCAGGACGCCGTACCACGCGTGTACGACGCGCTTGAGGTACAGAATGGTAACGAGAGCCTGGTGCTGGAAGTTCAGCAGCAGCTCGGCGGCGGTATCGTGCGTACCATCGCGATGGGTTCTTCCGACGGTCTGCGTCGTGGTCTGGAAGTTAAAGACCTTGAGCACCCGATCGAAGTCCCGGTAGGTAAAGCAACACTGGGTCGTATCATGAACGTATTGGGTCAACCAATCGACATGAAAGGCGACATCGGTGAAGAAGAGCGTTGGGCTATCCACCGCGCAGCACCTTCCTACGAAGAGCTGTCCAGCTCTCAGGAACTGCTGGAAACCGGCATCAAAGTTATCGACCTGATGTGTCCGTTTGCGAAGGGCGGTAAAGTTGGTCTGTTCGGTGGTGCGGGTGTAGGTAAAACCGTAAACATGATGGAGCTGATCCGTAACATCGCGATCGAGCACTCCGGTTACTCCGTATTTGCGGGCGTAGGTGAACGTACTCGTGAGGGTAACGACTTCTACCACGAAATGACCGACTCCAACGTTCTGGACAAAGTATCCCTGGTTTACGGCCAGATGAACGAGCCACCAGGAAACCGTCTGCGCGTTGCGCTGACTGGCCTGACTATGGCTGAGAAGTTCCGTGACGAAGGCCGTGACGTTCTGCTGTTCGTTGATAACATCTATCGTTACACCCTGGCCGGTACTGAAGTATCTGCACTGCTGGGTCGTATGCCTTCAGCGGTAGGTTATCAGCCGACACTGGCAGAAGAGATGGGTGTTCTTCAGGAACGTATCACCTCTACCAAAACCGGTTCTATCACCTCCGTTCAGGCGGTATACGTACCTGCGGATGACTTGACTGACCCATCCCCAGCCACCACCTTTGCGCACCTTGACGCAACCGTGGTACTGAGCCGTCAGATCGCGTCTCTGGGTATCTACCCGGCCGTTGACCCGCTGGACTCCACCAGCCGTCAGCTGGATCCACTGGTTGTGGGTCAGGAACACTACGACACCGCGCGTGGCGTACAGTCCCTGCTGCAGCGTTACCAGGAACTGAAAGACATCATCGCCATCCTGGGTATGGATGAGCTGTCTGAAGAAGACAAACTGGTGGTAGCACGTGCGCGTAAGATCCAGCGCTTCCTGTCCCAGCCGTTCTTCGTTGCGGAAGTATTCACCGGTTCTCCGGGTAAATACGTTTCCCTGAAAGACACCATCCGTGGCTTTAAAGGCATCATGGAAGGCGAATACGATCACCTGCCGGAGCAGGCGTTCTACATGGTTGGTTCCATCGACGAAGCCGTGGAAAAAGCCAAAAAACTTTAACGCCTTAATCGGAGGGTGATATGGCAATGACTTACCACCTGGACGTCGTCAGCGCAGAGCAACAAATGTTCTCTGGTCTGGTCGAGAAAATCCAGGTAACGGGTAGTGAAGGTGAACTGGGTATTTTCCCGGGTCACGCACCGCTGCTCACCGCCATTAAGCCTGGTATGATCCGCATCGTTAAACAGTTCGGTCATGAAGAGTTTATCTATCTGTCCGGCGGCATTCTTGAAGTGCAGCCTGGCAGCGTGACCGTTCTGGCCGATACCGCTATTCGTGGCCAGGATCTCGACGAAGCACGAGCCCTGGAATCGAAGCGTAAGGCTGAAGAGCACATTAGCAGCTCTCATGGTGACGTGGATTACGCTCAGGCGTCTGCGGAGCTGGCCAAAGCGATCGCGAAACTGCGCGTTATCGAGTTGACCAAAAAAGCGATGTAACACCGGCTTGAAAAGCACAAAGCCAGTCTGGTTTCCAGGCTGGCTTTTTTTATGGTTTCGTATCACACCGATCTTTATTCATGATCCAAAAGAATAGCTAAGCTATTGTGTGTGCTAGCGACTTATCGCGAGAAGGCTATTTTCCAGAGAAAAAGGGGTTTACTCTGCCCCTAAAAATGGCCTCAAATAGCCATTATTGGCTGATGTTGAACGTTTTACCGCCACTCCATTTTATGACGCAAAATATGTAGAATTTTCAACGTCAACGGGTTTAACTTCTTACTCAAATTACAGTCAGGACGCGTATGTTGAACAATACAATGAGCGTGGTCATCCTTGCCGCCGGTAAAGGTACCCGCATGTATTCCGATCTTCCAAAGGTACTGCACACGCTGGCAGGAAAGCCGATGGTGCAGCATGTCATTGATGCCGCTAATGAACTGGGTGCCCGTCAGGTCCATCTGGTCTATGGTCACGGCGGCGATCTGCTTAAAAAGACGCTGAACGATGACAAACTCAACTGGGTGCTTCAGGCAGAACAGTTGGGGACCGGACACGCCATGCAGCAGGCCGCCCCGTTCTTTGCGGATGACGAAGATATTCTGATGCTTTACGGCGACGTCCCGCTGATCTCTGTCGACACCCTTGCCCGCCTGCGTGAAGCTAAACCGCAGGGTGGCATCGGGTTGTTAACCGTCGTGCTTGACGATCCGACCGGCTATGGCCGCATTACCCGCGAAAACGGTAACGTAACGGGTATCGTTGAGCATAAAGATGCCAGCGACGCACAGCGTCAGATTCAGGAGATCAACACCGGTATCCTGATTGCCAATGGCGCGGACCTGAAGCGCTGGCTGTCGAAGCTCAACAACAATAATGCGCAGGGTGAGTACTACATCACCGACATCATCGCGATGGCCTATCAGGAAGGGCGTGAGATTGCGGCGGTTCATCCGGCACGCATTAGCGAAACCGAAGGGGTGAATAACCGCCTTCAGCTTTCCCACCTGGAACGCGTTTATCAGTCCGAACAGGCTGAAAAACTGCTCCTGGCAGGCGTTATGCTGCGCGACCCGGCGCGTTTCGATCTGCGCGGGACCTTATCTCACGGGCGCGACGTTGAAATCGATACTAACGTTATCCTTGAAGGCAACGTCACGCTTGGCCACCGCGTCAAAATTGGTGCCGGTTGTGTTATCAAAAACAGCGTCATCGGTGACGACTGCGACATTAGCCCGTACAGCGTGGTTGAAGATGCACATCTGGACGCGGCATGCACCATTGGGCCGTTCGCACGCCTACGCCCTGGCGCTGAATTGCTCGAAGGCGCCCATGTTGGCAACTTCGTTGAGATGAAAAAAGCGCGTCTGGGCAAAGGTTCCAAAGCCGGCCATTTAACCTACCTGGGCGATGCAGAGATTGGCGATAACGTGAACATTGGTGCAGGAACAATCACCTGCAACTATGACGGTGCCAACAAGTTTAAAACCATCATCGGTGATGATGTGTTTGTCGGTTCTGATACACAGCTGGTGGCACCGGTGACGGTCGGGAACGGGGTAACCATTGCCGCCGGGACGACCGTGACGCGCGATGTTGCCGACAATGAGCTGGTGCTGAGCCGCGTGCCGCAGGTTCACAAGCAGGGCTGGAAACGCCCGGTGAAGAAAAAGTAACGACCTGCACCCTGCTCTCTCTCGCGAGGAGAGCGCTCGTTCGGTGCGGTGTTTTTTGCCCTCGCCCCTCTGGGGAGAGGGATGGGGTGAGGGGATAACATAATCCTCCCCCCAAAGGCAGTACTTATAACAATAACCCCACTCTCTACAAGGCTCGGGGTGCCCGGAAAGGGCAAATACAGGTCAGCGACAACGCATGGCATAACGCCATAATCAGGAAATTAAACTATGTGTGGAATTGTTGGCGCAGTTGCGCAGCGTGATATTGCTGAAATCCTTCTCGAAGGTTTACGTCGTCTGGAATACCGTGGTTACGACTCTGCCGGTCTGGCAGTTGTGGATGCAGAAGGGCATATGACCCGTCTGCGTCGTCTCGGTAAAGTGCAGATGCTGGCCCAGGCTGCGGAAGATCATCCGCTGCACGGTGGCACGGGTATTGCGCACACCCGCTGGGCGACCCACGGCGAACCGTCTGAAGGCAATGCGCACCCGCATGTGTCCGAACACATCGTGGTCGTGCATAACGGCATTATCGAAAACCACGAACCGCTGCGCGAAGAACTTAAAGCGCGCGGCTATACCTTCGTCTCTGAAACCGACACCGAAGTTATTGCTCACCTGGTTCACTGGGAGCTGGAGCAGGGCGGTACACTGCGTGAAGCGGTGCTGCGCGCGATCCCTCAGCTGCGCGGTGCGTACGGTACGGTAATCATGGATTCACGCGATCCGTCCACGCTGCTGGCCGCACGTTCCGGTAGCCCAATGGTTATCGGTCTGGGCATGGGCGAGAACTTTATCGCCTCTGACCAGCTGGCACTTCTGCCGGTTACCCGTCGCTTTATCTTCCTGGAAGAGGGTGATATCGCGGAAGTGACGCGTCGCAACGTGACGGTATTCGATACCAAAGGCGAGCAGGTGAAACGCCCGGAGATCGAATCCAATCTGCAGTACGACGCAGGCGACAAAGGCGCTTACCGTCACTACATGCAGAAAGAAATTTACGAGCAGCCGAACGCCATCAAAAACACCCTGACCGGGCGCATCAGCCACGGCGAGGTGGACCTGAGCGAACTGGGCGCCAACGCCAATGAGCTGCTCGGTAAGGTTGAGCATATTCAGATCGTGGCCTGCGGTACCTCCTACAACTCCGGTATGGTCTCCCGCTACTGGTTTGAATCCCTGGCCGGTGTTCCGTGTGACGTCGAAATCGCTTCAGAATTCCGCTACCGCAAATCCGCGGTGCGTCGTAATAGCCTGATGATCACCCTTTCCCAGTCTGGCGAAACGGCGGACACCCTGGCGGCGCTGCGTCTCTCTAAAGAGCTGGGCTATCTGGGCTCTCTGGCCATCTGTAACGTGCCGGGTTCTTCGCTGGTTCGTGAATCCGATCTGGCGCTGATGACCAACGCAGGTACGGAAATCGGCGTGGCCTCCACCAAAGCGTTTACCACTCAACTGACCGTTCTGCTGATGCTGGTGGCGAAACTGGCGCGTCTGAAAGGGCAGGATGCGGCTGTTGAGCATGACATCGTTCATGGCCTGCAGGCGCTGCCAAGCCGTATTGAGCAGATGCTGTCTCAGGACAAACGCATTGAAGCGCTGGCGGAAGATTTCTCTGACAAACATCACGCCCTGTTCCTCGGCCGTGGCGATCAGTATCCAATTGCGCTGGAAGGCGCGTTGAAGCTGAAAGAGATCTCCTACATCCACGCGGAAGCTTACGCAGCAGGCGAGCTGAAACACGGCCCGCTGGCGCTGATTGACGCAGACATGCCGGTCATCGTTGTGGCACCTAACAACGAACTGCTGGAAAAACTGAAGTCCAATATCGAAGAAGTCCGCGCCCGCGGTGGTGTACTGTACGTCTTCGCCGATAAAGACGCCGGCTTTGCGAGCAGCGACAATATGCACATCATCGAGATGCCGCATGTGGAAGAGGTGATTGCCCCTATCTTCTACACCGTTCCGCTGCAGTTGCTGGCCTATCACGTCGCGCTGATCAAAGGCACTGACGTTGACCAGCCACGTAACCTGGCGAAATCGGTCACCGTAGAATAATCCCCTCAGGCTCCACCTTCGGGTGGAGCTTTTTTACCCTTCCTGGTTTGTTTTTAATCAACCCATCCGCATTTTTATTTATGACAATCTGTCATCTTCAGCTACTTTTTTCAGTGTCACATAAAGAAAATATTTCTGAAAACTTGCTGTCATGTAAGTGGTTAACTAGATGATAATTAAATGAATTTTTACTGATATTTAAGCTAAATTTTCATTGTCATAAAACTGTCATAATTCGTACATTTATCTGTCACCTGTTTGTCCTATTTTGCTCATCGTAGCCACTAAACAACGATTTACGAAAATCTTGCAGGAGACATTATGAAAGTTATGCGTACCACTGTCGCAACTGTTGTCGCCGCGACCTTATCTCTGAGCGCGTTCTCTGTATTTGCAGAAGCAAGCCTGACTGGCGCTGGTGCAACCTTCCCTGCGCCGGTGTATGCCAAATGGGCGGATACCTACCAGAAAGAAACCGGTAACAAGGTTAACTATCAGGGTATCGGCTCCTCCGGTGGCGTAAAACAAATTACCGCGAATACCGTTGATTTCGGCGCATCAGACGCTCCACTGTCTGATGACAAACTGGCGCAGGAAGGCCTGTTCCAGTTCCCGACCGTTATCGGTGGTGTTGTGCTGGCCGTTAACATTCCAGGCCTGAAATCAGGCGAGCTGGTCCTGGACGGCAAAACCCTGGGTGACATCTACCTCGGTAAAATCAAAAAATGGGATGACGAAGCCATCACCAAACTGAACCCGGGTGTCAAACTGCCTTCGCAGAACATCGCAGTGGTTCGTCGTGCAGATGGTTCCGGTACCTCTTTCGTGTTCACCAGCTACCTGGCGAAAGTGAACGAAGAGTGGAAATCTAAAGTCGGTTCCGGCTCTACCGTTAACTGGCCAACCGGTCTGGGTGGTAAAGGCAACGACGGTATCGCCGCGTTCGTACAGCGTCTGCCTGGTTCTATCGGCTATGTAGAGTATGCGTACGCTAAGCAGAACAACCTGTCTTACACCAAACTGGTTTCTGCCGATGGCAAGCCAGTCAGCCCGACTGAAGAGAACTTTGCTAACGCTGCAAAAGGCGCTGACTGGAGCAAATCCTTCGCTCAGGATCTGACTAACCAGAAAGGCGATGGTGCGTGGCCAATCACCTCTACCACCTTCATTCTGGTTCACAAAGAGCAGAAGAAACCTGAGCAGGGCGCTGAAGTGTTGAAGTTCTTTGACTGGGCGTACAAAAACGGCGGCAAACAGGCTAACGCTCTGGATTACGCCACCCTGCCGGACAACGTGGTTGAGCAGATTCGCGCTGCATGGAAAACCAACGTGAAAGACAGCAGCGGTAAAGCATTGTATTAATTTAGTATTCTGACGAAAATGGCGGGTGGCGCTCGCGCTACCCGCCGATTTCGTAAACGCGTTTAACAGAAGAGTGATTTATGGCTGCAACAAAGCCTGCATTTAACCCTCCGGGTAAAAAAGGTGACATGATTTTCAGCGCGCTGGTCAAACTGGCTGCGCTGATTGTGCTATTGCTGCTGGGCGGCATTATCGTGTCCCTGATTTTCTCCTCCTGGCCGAGCATCCAGAAATTCGGTTTCTCCTTCCTGTGGACCAAAGAGTGGGATGCGCCGAACGATATCTACGGTGCGCTGGTGCCGATTTACGGCACGCTGGTGACGTCGTTTATCGCCCTGCTGATTGCGGTGCCGGTGAGCTTTGGTATTGCCCTGTTCCTGACGGAACTGGCGCCGGGCTGGTTGCGTCGTCCACTGGGTATCGCCATTGAACTGCTGGCCGCTATTCCAAGTATCGTGTACGGCATGTGGGGCCTGTTTATCTTTGCTCCCCTGTTCGCAACGTACTTCCAGGAACCGGTGGGTAATGTTCTCTCCGCCATTCCGTTTGTCGGCACCCTGTTCTCTGGCCCGGCTTTCGGTATCGGTATTCTGGCTGCGGGGGTGATCCTCGCCATTATGATTATTCCGTACATTGCGGCGGTAATGCGCGATGTCTTCGAACAAACGCCGGTGATGATGAAAGAGTCGGCCTACGGCATCGGCTGCACCACCTGGGAAGTTATCTGGCGCATCGTCCTTCCGTTCACCAAAAATGGGGTGATTGGCGGCGTCATGCTGGGGTTAGGCCGTGCTTTGGGTGAAACCATGGCGGTGACCTTTATTATCGGTAACACCTACCAGCTCGACAGCGCCTCCCTCTACATGCCGGGTAACAGTATTACTTCCGCACTGGCGAATGAATTTGCCGAAGCGGAATCCGGGCTGCACGTCGCGGCGCTGATGGAACTGGGCCTGATCCTGTTTGTGATTACCTTCATTGTGCTGGCGATTTCCAAGCTGATGATCCTGCGTCTCGCAAAAAATGAGGGGGCACGCTAATGGCAACTCTCGAAATGCAAAGCACCACTGCGCTGGCGGAATCCCGTCGCAAAATGCAGGCGAAGCGTCGTTTCAAAAACCGCGTTGCGTTGACGCTCTCAATGGCAACGATGGCGTTCGGTCTGTTCTGGCTGGTCTGGATCCTGTTCTCGACCGTTGTACGCGGCATCGACGGGATGTCGCTGTCACTGTTCACCGAGATGACGCCGCCGCCAAATACGGCGGGCGGCGGCCTGGCGAATGCCCTGGCGGGAAGCGGTTTGCTGATCCTCTGGGCGACGGTAGTTGGTACACCGCTTGGCATTATGGCGGGGATTTATCTGGCGGAGTACGGGCGTAAATCCTGGCTGGCAGAGGTGATTCGTTTCATTAACGACATCCTGCTGTCTGCGCCGTCTATCGTGGTCGGTCTGTTTGTTTACACCATTGTGGTGGCGCAGATGGAACACTTCTCCGGCTGGGCAGGTGTGATTGCGCTGGCGCTGCTGCAAGTACCTATCGTCATTCGTACCACCGAGAACATGCTGAAACTGGTGCCGGATAGCCTGCGTGAAGCGGCTTACGCGCTGGGCACGCCGAAGTGGAAAATGATCTCCGCGATTACGCTGAAAGCCTCCGTCTCCGGGATCATGACCGGTATCCTGCTGGCCATTGCCCGTATTGCAGGCGAAACGGCGCCGCTGCTGTTTACTGCCCTCTCCAACCAGTTCTGGAGTACGGACATGATGCAGCCGATCGCCAACCTGCCGGTGACGATTTTTAAATTTGCGATGAGCCCATTCGCGGAATGGCAGCAGCTGGCCTGGGCCGGGGTGCTGATCATTACCCTTTGCGTACTGTTGCTGAACATTCTGGCGCGCGTCATTTTCGCGAAGCAGAAACACGGTTAAATTTTTACGGCGCGGCAGATCGCGGCGCCGAATGAGGAAATGAGTCAATGAGTATGGTTGATACTGCCCCGGGTAAGATTCAGGTTCGTGATTTGAACTTCTACTACGGCAAATTCCATGCCCTGAAGAACATCAACCTGGATATCGCCAGGAACCAGGTCACGGCATTTATCGGTCCGTCTGGCTGTGGTAAATCCACGCTGCTGCGTACCTTTAACAAAATGTATTCGCTCTATCCGGAGCAGCGTGCCGAAGGTGAAATCATCCTGGACGGCGATAACATTCTGACCAACAGCCAGGATATCGCCCTGCTGCGTGCGAAAGTCGGGATGGTGTTCCAGAAACCGACGCCGTTCCCGATGTCCATCTATGACAACATCGCCTTTGGCGTACGTCTGTTTGAAAAGCTCTCCCGTACGGATATGGATGAGCGCGTTCAGTGGGCTTTGACCAAGGCCGCATTATGGAACGAAACCAAAGATAAGTTGCACCAGAGCGGTTACTCTCTCTCCGGTGGTCAGCAGCAGCGTCTGTGCATTGCGCGTGGTATCGCCATTCGCCCGGAAGTGTTGTTGCTGGATGAGCCGTGTTCAGCTCTGGACCCGATCTCAACCGGCCGTATTGAAGAGTTGATCACCGAGCTGAAGCAGGATTACACCGTGGTTATCGTGACCCACAACATGCAGCAGGCTGCGCGTTGTTCCGATTACACGGCGTTTATGTACCTGGGCGAGTTGATTGAGTTCAGTAATACGGACGATCTGTTCACCAAGCCCGCTAAAAAGCAAACAGAAGACTATATCACCGGTCGTTACGGTTGATTCAGGAGCGCGCTATGGACAATCTCAATCTTAACAAACACATTTCAGGCCAGTTCAACGCAGAGCTGGAAAGTATTCGCACTCAGGTGATGACCATGGGTGGCATGGTTGAGCAGCAGCTTTCCGATGCCATTACCGCGATGCACAACCAGGACAGCGAGCTGGCAAAGCGCGTTATCGAAGGTGATAAAAACGTCAATATGATGGAAGTCGCCATTGATGAAGCCTGCGTGCGTATTATCGCCAAGCGTCAGCCAACGGCGAGCGACCTGCGTCTGGTTATGGCGATCATCAAAACCATCGCCGAGCTGGAGCGTATTGGTGACGTTGCAGATAAAATCTGCCGCACCGCGCTGGAGAAATTCTCTCAGCAGCACCAGCCACTGCTGGTGAGCCTCGAGTCGCTGGGTCGTCATACCGTGCAGATGCTGCATGACGTACTGGATGCCTTTGCGCGAATGGATCTGGACGAAGCGGTACGTATCTACCGTGAAGACAAGAAGGTCGACCAGGAGTATGAAGGCATCGTGCGTCAGCTGATGACCTACATGATGGAAGACTCCCGTACGATCCCAAGCGTCCTGACCGCGCTGTTCTGCGCGCGCTCAATCGAGCGTATCGGTGACCGTTGCCAGAACATTTGCGAATACATCTTCTACTTCGTGAAAGGACAGGATTTCCGTCACGTTGGCGGCGATGAGCTGGACAAGCTGCTGGCGGGTAAAGATCCGAAAGAGTGATGCGCTAACATGCCCGGTGCTGCTGCGCTTACCGGGCCTGCGAGCCTTATAGGCCGGATAAGCGTCAGCGCTATCCGGCTTTTTTTAGCGAGTAATATTCCACCCGCGAGCCTTCCACAATTCTGGCAGCTGCGCCAGATCGGTGAAGGTCGTCACTTTTGGATGATCGATCGGTTTGTTGTGCGGATCGGCGCAGAAGTAAAACACCTCCATACCCGCATCAATCCCCGACTGCGCTCCCGCAGAAGAGTCATCCACCAGAATGCAGTTCGCCACGTTAACGTTCATCGCTTTTGCTGCATGGAACATCAACGCCGGGTCTGGCTTCCAGCGCTGGATATCGTAGCCGCTGAACAGTTTTTCCGGGAAGTGGTGCAACATTTCAAGCTTACCCAGCGAGTGCTGCATTTTGCTGACCGGACCGTTCGAGACCACGCAGATGGGCACCGTCATCGCATCCAGAAGCGCATTCGCCCCGGCAATGACCTCCAGCTCGGAGTCGAAGAGGCGTGCGACCTCGGCGCGGTAGACCGGCTCCAGATCTGCTTTCGCCAGATCCACACCGTGCTCTTCGTTAATGATGTCGATGATCTCGTAGAGCTTCACGCCTTTAAAGCGTTTAAACACCTCTTCGAGATCCAGCGTAATGCCAAATTCCCTGAACATGGTCACATACGCGCGGGAACAAATGACCTCACTGTCGACCAGCGTACCGTCGCAGTCGAAAAATACCGCTTCAATTCCGGACATGCCTTTCCCTTTTTACAAGTTTAACGTTTACGTACGGCAGTTTAATGAGACGCAATCGTTGCCGTATAAGCAAAATCAATGAAAAAATGTCTCTCGTAACCGCCACTATTGTCGCATTTTGGTATAGGATAGCGACGAATTTTCCCTCCTTGTTCGGAAATTGATGATGAGTCAACAACACACTACCCAGACATCTGGTCAGGGTCTGCTTGAGCGCGTGTTTAAACTGCGTGAGCACGGCACAACGGCACGCACCGAAGTGATCGCCGGTTTCACCACCTTCCTGACGATGGTCTATATCGTTTTTGTTAACCCACAAATTTTGGGCGTTGCTGGCATGGACACCAGCGCCGTCTTCGTGACCACCTGTCTGATCGCTGCGCTGGGCAGTATCCTGATGGGTGTGTTCGCTAACCTGCCCGTGGCGCTGGCCCCGGCAATGGGTCTGAACGCTTTCTTCGCGTTCGTGGTCGTCCAGGCGATGGGTCTGCCATGGCAGGTCGGCATGGGCGCTATCTTCTGGGGCGCGGTTGGCCTGCTGTTGCTGACCATTTTCCGCGTACGTTACTGGATGATAGCCAATATTCCGGTGAGCCTGCGCGTGGGCATTACCAGCGGTATTGGTCTGTTTATCGGCATGATGGGTCTGAAAAACGCAGGCGTTATCGTGGCTAACCCGGACACGCTGGTGAGCATCGGTCACCTGACCTCGCACAACGTGCTGCTGGGCGTGCTGGGCTTCTTTATCATCGCTATCCTGGCTTCGCGCAATATTCATGCGGCCGTGCTGGTTTCCATCGTGGTCACCACGCTGCTGGGCTGGATGCTGGGCGATGTGCAGTACAAAGGGATTGTCTCCGCGCCACCGAGCGTGTCTACCGTCATTGGGCACGTCGATCTGGCTGGCTCCCTGAACCTGGGTCTGGCGGGCGTGATTTTCTCCTTCATGCTGGTTAACCTGTTTGACTCCTCCGGTACGCTGATTGGCGTGACCGACAAAGCCGGCCTGGCGGATGAGAATGGGAAATTCCCGCGCATGAAGCAGGCGCTGTTCGTTGACAGTGTCTCCTCTGTCACCGGCGCGTTTATCGGTACATCGTCTGTTACCGCTTACATTGAATCCTCTTCAGGTGTCTCTGTGGGTGGCCGTACCGGTCTGACGGCGGTTGTGGTGGGTATCCTGTTCCTGCTGGTGATCTTCCTGTCGCCGCTGGCGGGCATGGTGCCTCCGTATGCAGCAGCCGGCGCGCTGATCTACGTGGGGGTGTTAATGACCTCCAGCCTGTCGCGTGTGAAGTGGGATGATTTAACCGAAGCGGTGCCTGCGTTTATTACC
This sequence comes from Enterobacter sp. PTB, assembly GCF_051130085.1. Classification (NCBI taxonomy): domain Bacteria; kingdom Pseudomonadati; phylum Pseudomonadota; class Gammaproteobacteria; order Enterobacterales; family Enterobacteriaceae; genus Enterobacter; species Enterobacter sp. PTB. The sequence goes on along the minus strand of NZ_JBDKEE010000007.1, from coordinate 215,135 downwards.
GCGGTGATGATGCCGTTTAGCTTCTCGATCACTGAAGGTATCGCGCTGGGCTTTATCTCCTACTGCGTCATGAAGATTGGTACCGGTCGCTTCCGCGACCTCAGCCCGTGCGTCATCATTGTGGCGCTGCTGTTTGTGCTGAAGATTGTTTTTATTGATGCCAAATAAACAGAAAGCCCTTTTCGACGAAAAGGGCTTTTGTGTTTGCGCCCTCTCCCTGTGGGAGAGGGCCAGAGTGAGGGGGTCAGGCTACGTTTAAGCTTTCACTCGCTTAATATAATCACCAAACGCGGTGAGCTGGCCAGAAAGATGGTCACGCGTACTTTGATCCACCACTTCACCCGTCTGCGGGTCGACCTTGTTCTGAATCACGCCCCCCATAAATTCCGGTTTGTTCATTACCATCGCATCCAGGAAGACCAGGATCTGACGCAGATGGTACTGGCAGCGTGCCCCGCCAATCGCGCCCATAGAGCTGGTCTGGATCAGCACCGGTTTACCCGACAGCGGCTGCTCCGGGAGACGGGATAACCAGTCAATGGCGTTCTTCAGGCCACCCGGGACGGAGTAGTTATATTCAGGCGTAACAATCACCACGCCGTCGGCCTGGCGGATCTGCTCTGCAAGCGCTTCTACGCTCTGTGGAAACCCTTCTTCCTGCTGCACATCCGCGTCGTAAAGCGGAATGTCACCAATCGATGGCAGGGCGCTAATGTCCATACCTGCCGGTGCCAGCTGAGGCAGCGTGCGGGCAACCATCCCGTTAAATGAACCTTTGCGCAGGCTTCCCAGTAACGTAACAACTTTCAACGTATCAGACATGATTACTCCTGTTTCATCATGATGACCCTGAATGGATCAGCTAAGGGTATATGCTTTTTCTGCCGGTAAACTGGTTAATCTCATCAGGCGCGCGGCGGGTTCGTTGGCTCGCTCGGGCACATCCGGAAGGCTACTCCATCCGTGTTGACTGTCAAATTCCCAGATTTTCAATCGTTCGATGGCGGGAGTCACCGCGATGGACCAAATCAGTACGTCTTCAGCATCGCTGAGCGCCTCTACCAGCGTGGCTTTAGCGGAACGCAGGCGTCCGGAGCCTGGAAGCAATTGCAGCAGGCTGGCGTCGTCTGATGCACAGCCACAGAGCTTTCGAATGCTCTGGCGTAAGGTAATGAGCTGAGCTCTGGCCTCGATGGGATCGTTCTGGTTACGCACCCACAGCTTTTCATTACTGGAAAGCGGGTAGTCATCGTGCGGGTTCGCGCCGTGGAAGCCGCGGGTTGCGTGCTGAAGCTCCATGTCCAGGCCGCAATCCCCTTCAGTGGTGAGCGCGACGCCAATGATATTGCCCGTATAGGCAATGGAGAAACGCGGCAGCTCCGGGTCGGCAAAGACCGGGCGGCCTTCAGGTTGGGTGAGGATATCCGGCAGTTCACTGGTGCCGTACAGCATGAACATCAGCTCAGCGAGAAGCGCGCGGGATGCCAAAAACCGCGTCCGGCGATGCTCCGGCAGTTTACGTGCTTCCTGGTGACACGCGGATGAAATTCTGGCCGATACGAGATGTCCCTCTGTCAGTATCCCTCTTGCAAAGTGCGTTGCCATTTTTCGCTCCTTGATAATGGTCGTATTCGGTTAAACGGTTACATGATTATCGCTTAACTTGCCTTCTGTTTTAATCAGTAAATGGGAGTAAGAGAAGCCTGAGGACCCAACTTTACATTTTCTTAGGCAAAAATAAGCGCTGGAGCGGCATATAGCGCTTTGATTGTCTCACGGAGCCAGAGGATTTTCGGATTATGGCTGTTTCGTTTATGCCAGATCAGCGTGAAAGGAACGGTCAGTTTTTCAGCCAGGGCTTCATCAATGGGAATGGGCAGGGCGATCAGCTTACGCTGGTGGAGTTGATTATAGTGATGGCAGTAGTGTGGCGCCGTGGCGATGTAGTTATGGCCGGGCTGCGCCGCCATAAACATCGACTGTTCGAAACCGGGCAGGCTCATGGCGATATTACGCTCACGTCCCATCTCTCTGAGCACCTCATCAAGCGCCCAGGTGTCGCTGCGCTCCCAGAAGATGCTGATATGCGGATAGCGCAGGAAAGTCTCCAGGTTCCACTCTTCCTGAAGAGCCGGATGATCTTCGCGCAAATAGACGCAGGGACGGTCGCTGAACAGAATTTCGTAGTCGATAAACCACGGCATGAGCTTCAACAGCTCGCGGGAGCGCGGATGCGTTTCACGGCCCGTGAAGCCAAGATCGACTTCTCCGCGCGTAATGGCATCCACCGAGTCGTAATCCCAGTGGCGCATCTTTACCGTGGCCTGTGGATAGCGCTGATTGACCTGCTCGAGCAGGGCATTAAAGCGGATCAGCATCAGAGGCGTTTCCGCGGCCAGCACGAACGTCAGCCCGCCCGGGGAGTCATGATGGAATTTATCGAGGATCTGATTGCCAATCTGCATCCAGTCGGCCAGATCCTGCTCCAGACTCATCGTCAGCGGTGTCGGCAGCAGGCCTAACGGTGTTTTCACAAACAGCGGATCGTCAAACCAGTCGCGCAGTTTCGCCAGCGATTTACTTACCGCGGACGGGGTCACGTTCATCCGTTTCGCGGCTTTGGTTACGCTGCGCTCCTGCAGCAAAAGCTGCAGGCACAACAACAGGTTAAGATCGAGACTGCTGATTGGCTTCTTCATAATGGGCCGCGGGCTGGATGACCATAAGTAAGGTGATGCAGAGCATGCTACAACCAATCAGAATCCCGATCAGCATATTGAGCGCATTAAGGCCGATGACCGCCGCCAGCCATATCCACAGCGACGAACCGCAGACCTGTGCAATACCCAGCACCGAGCTTGCCACACCCGCGCGCAGCGAGAACGGGCCAAGTGCCTGACTCATCGCCACGCCAAAGCCGACAGAGAAGCCGGCGCAAATCAGCGTAATCCCTACCAGCATCAGCGCGTGTGTGCTGGTGGTCGCCAGAATCCCCCCCGCAGCGAGGAACAGCACCTGAGAGGTTAGCATGAGCGTGCGCTGACGGAAGATATTCAGTGCGAACGGCGTCGAGAACGAGACGGCCATACTGACCATCGCGGTGAGTGCCATCACGGTGGAATACTCACCGCGATCAAACCCCATGGTCTCCATCAGCAACACCGGGGAAACGTTTACATACGTCAGGATCACCGCCACGCTCAGTGTGGTAATGGCCAGGCGACTCAGGAAAAAGCGGTTTAGCAGCGTCTCGGCCGGATGAAGGGTTGCCGTATGGCCTGCGTTTTGCGAGCCTGGATGGGTCTCTTTCAACACCGTGATCGAGAGGATAAAGACCAGCGCACCCATGGCCGCCATCGTCCAGAACAGGCTCTGCCATGGGAATTTCAGCATGATCAGATAGCCCACCACCGGCGCCATCACCGGAATGATGCAGGTAATACCGTTGAGCATGGAAAGCACTTTGGCACGGCGCTGAGCGCTTAAGGTATCGCGCAGGATGGCGAAGGCCACTACATAACAGCCACCGGCACCTATCCCCTGGATAAAGCGTCCTGTCAGGAACAGAGTACTGTCCTGGGCCAGGGAGCAGAGCATTGACGCCAGCGCGAAGATGATGGCACAGGTAATGGCCACGGGCTGACGACCCGCTTTGTCTGCGATTTTCCCGGCAAATACCATCGATGATGCCATCCCTGCGAGATAGGCCGAAAACGCAATATGCAGCTGCGCCTCGCTGGCACCCAGATCGCGGGCAATGTGCGGCAGCCCCACCAGATACATATCAATACCCGATGGATAGAGCAGAACCAGCGCAAAACTACAAAACAGAAAACGAGCCATAAACCCCCCATAGATGCAGGCAAGCAGAATAGGGGGATAAAAGGGATTAGGCGAGTTGCCATTTGGACAAAGGTGATTTCCCGGGAGGAAATCACCCTTCATCAGCGGTAATTACTTGCCGATACAGAAGCTCGAGAAAATCCGTCCCAGCAGATCGTCCGAGGTAAATTCGCCGGTTATCTCACTCAGATTTTGCTGCGCCAGACGCAGCTCTTCCGCCAGCAGTTCACCCGCCCATGCGCCAAGCAGCTGTGCTTTCCCCTGATCGAGGTGGCGTGCCGCGTCTTCCAGCGCCTGAAGGTGACGACGGCGCGCAAGGAAGCCGCCTTCCATACTGGTATCAAAGCCCATGCTCTGTTTGAGATGGTTGCGCAGGTCGTCAACGCCTTCACCGGTACGGGCCGACAGGCGAATAAGTGAGTGGCCATTCACTTCACTAATACCCAGCGTTTCGCCGGTCACATCCGCTTTGTTACGCACCACGGTGATCGGCAGTTTTGCCGGCAGGCGGGCAATAAAGTCGGGCCAGATGTCCGCCGGATCAACGGCATCGGTCGTGGTACCGTCCACCATAAACAGCACGCGGTCAGCCTGCTCAATCTCCTGCCAGGCGCGTTCGATACCGATGCGCTCTACTTCGTCACTGGCGTCGCGAAGACCTGCCGTGTCGATGATGTGCAGCGGCATACCGTCGATATGAATATGCTCACGCAGCACGTCGCGGGTGGTACCGGCGATGTCGGTGACGATCGCCGCTTCACGGCCCGCCAGGGCGTTGAGCAGGCTCGATTTACCGGCGTTAGGGCGGCCCGCAATCACGACCTTCATCCCCTCGCGCAGCAGGCTACCCTGACGTGCTTCGGCACGCACCGCGTCGAGATCGGCCATCACGCTATTGAGCTGAGCTTCAATTTTACCGTCAGAGAGGAAGTCGATCTCCTCATCCGGGAAATCGATAGCTGCTTCGACATAGATGCGCAGGTGAGTAAGTGCTTCCACAAGATGATTCACGCGCGCCGAGAACGCGCCCTGAAGCGAGTTCAGTGCGGAGCGGGCTGCCTGCTCGGAGCTGGCGTCGATCAGGTCAGCAATTGCTTCTGCCTGTGCGAGGTCGAGCTTGTCGTTCAGGAAGGCACGCTCGGAGAACTCACCTGGCTTTGCAATGCGCAGGCCCGGCAGCGTCAGAATGCGTTTTAACAGCAGGTCGAGGATGACCGGGCCACCGTGGCCCTGCAGCTCCAGCACGTCTTCTCCGGTAAAGGAGTTCGGGCCCGGGAACCACAGCGCAATGCCCTGGTCCAGCGGCGTGCCGTCAGTGTCTTTAAACGGCAGATAATCAGCGTAGCGCGGCTTTGGCAGTTTACCCAGCACCGCTTCGGCGACCTCGCGGGCCTTCAGGCCGGAGATACGCAGAATGCCTACACCACCGCGTCCCGGTGGGGTTGCCTGGGCGACGATAGTGTCGTTATGGCTCATGGTTGGTCTCGTTCAATACAAATAAAAAAGGCGGTCAATCGACCGCCCTTATTTTAGCGTTAACTTACCGAATCAGGACTTTTTCTTTTCGCGGCTATGCAGGCCACGTTTTTCCAGACCACGGTAAATCAGCTGCTGCTGGATAATGGTCACCAGGTTGCTGACGATATAGTACAGCACCAGACCTGACGGGAACCACAGGAAGAACACGGTGAAGATGACCGGCATAAAGGTCATGATCTTCTGCTGCATCGGGTCGGTCACGGTGGTCGGCGACATCTTCTGGATGAAGAACATCGTTACGCCCATCAGGATCGGCAGGATGTAGTACGGGTCCTGTGCAGACAGGTCATGGATCCACAGGGCGAACGGCGCGTGGCGCAGCTCAACGGAACCCATCAGCATGTAGTACAGCGCAAGGAAGATTGGCATCTGAATCAGCAGCGGGAAGCAACCACCCAGTGGGTTCACTTTCTCTGCTTTATACAGGGCCATCATCTCCTGGCTCTGACGCTGTTTGTCATCGCCCAGACGCTCACGCATTGCCTGAATCTTCGGCTGCAGCATACGCATCTTCGCCATGGAGGTGTACTGCGCTTTAGTCAGCGGGTACATGATGCCACGTACGATGAAGGTGATAACAATGATGGAGAAGCCCCAGTTACCCAGGAAGCTGTGGATGAACTTCAGCAGCTTAAACAGCGGCTGAGAGATGAACCACAACCAGCCGTAGTCCACGGTCAGATCCAGGTGCGGCGCAACGGCAGCCATTTTGTCCTGGATTTCCGGACCGACCCACAGGGTGCTTGCCAGCTTACCGGTTTGACCCGGCTGTACCAGAACCGGCTGAGATTTGTAGCCAATGGCTGCAAGACCGTTACCCAGGTTCGCGGTATAGAAGTTGTTAGTACCGTCGTTCGTTGGCACCCACGCAGTGGCGAAATACTGCTGCAGCATTGCCACCCAACCGCCTTTAGCGCTGACGTTCAGGTTTTCGTTATCGGCAATGGTGTCGAATTTGTATTTCTCGTACTTCGCATCAGGCGTAGAGTACGCCGCGCCACGGAAGGTATGCAGCGCAAAGTTGCTGCTTCCGGTGTCACGGTGAGACGGCAGATTGATGGACTGCTTCAGCTGACCAAAGGTCGACAGTTCCAGCGGTTTCGCACCGGTGTTCTGAACGCTGTAGCCCACGTTCACCGCATATTCACCGCGTTTCAGGGTGAAGGTTTTGGTGAAGGTGTTGCCCGCGGCGTCGGTGTAGGTCATCGGGATAGCGATTTCGTTCTGACCATCAGCCAGTACGAAGGTCTCTTTCTCGACGTTGTACAGTGGACGCGCACCGTTAGCCGGGTTATCCGGGCCATCACGACCGGTCAGGCCGCTCTGGGCCTGGTAGATAAACTCAGGCGTGGTTTCCAGTAACTGGAACGGTTCGTTAGACTTCAGCTCTTTTGGGTAGGTCAACAGCAGCGCCTGCTCAACATCACCACCACGGGTGTTGATAGTCAGCTCAAGCACATCGGTCTTAACCGTAATCTGTTTCCCCTGGCCACTGGCCGGTACGCCCTGGTCGGCGGCGCTACCCGCTGCGGTGGTCGTAGTCTGCGTGGTCTGCTGCTGGGGTTGAGGATTTTTATCCTGCTCCCATGCCTGCCAGATCATGAAAGACACGAACAACAAAGCGATGATAAGAAGATTGCGTTGCGAATCCATCGTTAGTGTTCTCTGGTATCAAAGGGTCCTGGCGGGACGGGATCGTCTCCACCTGGGTGTAAAGGGTGGCATTTTAATACGCGTTTCACCGTCAACCAACTGCCTTTTATCACTCCAAACCTGCGCAATGCCTCAATTCCGTAGCTTGAGCATGTTGGCGTGAAACGGCAGTGCGGCCCGAGTAGCGGACTAATCAGGCGTTGATAGACCCGAATGAGGGCTATCAGGACCCGCGAGCCAGGCGACAATGGCGGCGCCATAATTTTTCCAACGCTTCCGAGAGAGCACGGTTATCGAGGTCGGCAACCCCTTTTTTAGCCACCACCACGAAATCCATTGAAGGCAGTTCGTGCTGACGTAAACGGAAGCTTTCACGCGTCAGACGTTTAATCCGATTGCGTTCATGCGCACGCTTAACGTTTTTCTTGGCGACAGTAAGACCGATGCGGGGATGCCCCAGCGAATTCAGGCGGCCGAGGATGGTGATTTGCGGCGTGCCAGCCCGTTGTGGCTGCTGGAAGACGAAAGTGAAATGAGTGGGAGTTAACAAACGTAACTCCCTGGGAAATGCTAGCTTAACCACTCAGGGGTTAGCTTTATTACTTGGAAACGGTCAGACGAGCGCGGCCTTTAGCACGACGACGTGCCAGAACCTGACGACCATTTTTAGTAGCCATACGAGCACGGAAGCCGTGAGAACGGTTGCGCTTCAGTACAGACGGTTGAAAAGTGCGTTTCATGGCGATTTCTACCTAAACTTGAATAAATTCACTGACTTTTGCGTATACCCGAACGAGTTTCGAACGACTAACGCCTCAGCGTGGGTGATTAAAGAGGCCGGATTGTAATAATTGTACACTCCGGAGTCAATTCTCTTTCCTTATTTCCCGCGTATTTCCGCACGTTTTCGCGTGGAAAATGAGCAACGGACGACGCAGGAAGATGAGCACCACGCGCCGGGTCGAGGATTATACGGCCTCCCAAACAAAGCGCAAGGATCGTCCCGGATCTTCGTTAGATCATTTAAGCAAGAAATTGTCTGTGCTCATTAATTTTTCCAATATGCGGGCTAAATCGTAGGGTACTCGCCCCAGGATCGTTTACACTTACCCGGTTTCCGATCTTCCTGTGGATAAATCGGGAAGAATCTGTGAGAAACAGAAGATCTCTGGCTCAGTTTAGGCTATGATCCGCGGTCCCGATCGGGATCCAGCGATCCTGGCCGGGTATAACCGCAGATAGCGGTTCGCACATCACCCTTTTGCACAGGGTCATGTCGATGTGCGCCAACAATCATGAATATTCAATAGTTTTCTTTTATTGTTCGAGTGGAGTCCGCCGTGTCACTTTCGCTTTGGCAGCAGTGTCTTGCCCGATTGCAGGATGAGTTACCAGCCACAGAATTCAGTATGTGGATCCGCCCCTTGCAGGCGGAACTGAGCGATAACACGCTGGCTTTGTATGCGCCAAACCGTTTTGTGCTCGATTGGGTAAGGGATAAATACCTTAATAACATCAATGGACTGCTGAATGATTTCTGCGGATCCGATGCGCCACAGCTACGCTTTGAAGTGGGAACAAAACCGGTCACGCAGACCGTGCGTGAAACGGTAAATGTGGCAATACCTGCTCAGGCAGCCCCCGCTCCGGCACCGCGCGCCCTTCCGGCGACCCGTTCGGGCTGGGACAACGTGCCTGCTCCGGCAGAGCAAACCTACCGTTCTAACGTCAATGTTAAACACACGTTCGATAACTTCGTTGAAGGTAAATCGAACCAGCTGGCGCGCGCGGCGGCACGCCAGGTTGCAGATAACCCCGGTGGTGCCTACAACCCGCTGTTCCTTTATGGCGGCACGGGTTTGGGTAAAACGCACCTTCTGCATGCGGTAGGCAACGGCATTATGGCGCGTAAGCCAAATGCGAAAGTGGTGTATATGCACTCCGAGCGCTTCGTTCAGGACATGGTAAAAGCCCTGCAAAACAATGCGATCGAAGAGTTTAAACGCTACTACCGTTCTGTTGACGCACTGCTTATCGATGACATCCAGTTCTTTGCCAATAAAGAACGATCCCAGGAAGAGTTTTTCCACACCTTTAATGCGCTGCTGGAAGGTAATCAGCAGATCATTTTGACGTCGGATCGTTATCCAAAAGAGATCAACGGCGTTGAAGATCGTCTGAAATCCCGTTTTGGCTGGGGCCTGACCGTGGCGATCGAGCCACCGGAACTGGAAACCCGCGTCGCGATCCTGATGAAGAAAGCCGATGAAAACGACATTCGCCTGCCGGGTGAAGTGGCGTTCTTTATTGCCAAGCGTCTGCGCTCCAACGTCCGTGAGCTTGAAGGGGCACTGAACCGCGTGATTGCCAATGCCAACTTCACCGGCCGTGCGATCACCATCGATTTTGTGCGTGAAGCGCTGCGCGATTTGCTGGCACTGCAGGAAAAATTGGTCACTATCGACAATATTCAAAAGACGGTGGCCGAGTACTACAAAATCAAAGTGGCAGATTTGCTGTCTAAACGTCGTTCCCGCTCGGTGGCGCGTCCGCGTCAGATGGCGATGGCGCTGGCAAAGGAGTTAACCAACCACAGTCTGCCGGAGATCGGCGATGCGTTTGGTGGCCGTGACCATACGACCGTGCTGCACGCTTGTCGTAAGATTGAGCAGTTACGCGAAGAAAGCCACGACATAAAAGAAGATTTTTCCAATTTAATCAGAACATTATCATCGTGACGCTATGAAATTTACCGTTGAACGTGAACATTTATTAAAACCGCTGCAACAGGTGAGTGGCCCATTAGGTGGCCGCCCAACGCTGCCAATTCTCGGAAACCTGCTGCTTCAGGTCGCGGACGGTACGCTGTCGCTGACCGGCACAGATCTGGAAATGGAAATGATCGCGCGCGTTACGCTGTCTCAGCCGCATGAAGCGGGCGCGACCACTGTTCCGGCACGTAAATTCTTTGATATCTGCCGCGGGCTGCCGGAAGGCGCTGAAATTGCCGTGCAGCTGGAAGGCGACCGTATGCTGGTGCGCTCTGGCCGCAGCCGTTTCTCGCTCTCGACGCTGCCAGCCGCGGACTTCCCGAACCTGGACGACTGGCAGAGTGAAGTTGAATTCACCCTGCCGCAGGCAACGATGAAGCGTCTGATTGAAGCCACGCAGTTCTCAATGGCGCATCAGGACGTTCGTTACTACTTAAACGGCATGCTGTTCGAAACCGAAGGTGAAGAGCTGCGTACCGTGGCTACCGACGGTCACCGACTGGCAGTCTGTTCCATGCCCATTGGCGACTCGCTGCCAAACCATTCGGTGATCGTACCGCGTAAAGGCGTGATTGAGCTGATGCGTATGCTCGACGGTGGTGATACGCCACTGCGCGTGCAGATCGGCAGCAATAACATCCGTGCTCATGTGGGTGATTTTGTCTTCACATCGAAGCTGGTTGACGGTCGTTTCCCGGATTATCGCCGCGTATTGCCGAAGAACCCGGACAAAACGCTGGAAGCAGGTTGCGACAGCCTCAAGCAGGCTTTTGCCCGCGCCGCGATTCTCTCTAACGAGAAATTCCGCGGGGTGCGTCTGTATGTGAGCGAAAATCAGATCAAAATCACCGCCAACAACCCGGAGCAGGAAGAGGCAGAAGAGATTCTGGACGTCACCTATGCCGGGACTGAGATGGAAATCGGCTTTAACGTCAGTTATGTGCTGGATGTGCTGAACGCGCTTAAATGCGAAAACGTTCGCATTCTGCTGACCGACTCCGTTTCGAGTGTACAGATTGAAGATGCGGCCAGCCAAAGTGCGGCTTACGTTGTCATGCCGATGAGGCTGTAGTGAACGCTATCGGGCTATCTTACTTGCCTTTTTCAACCCGGGCTGTGCTCGTCCCTGTCTCGTACTTCGTGTACGCGCCAGGGTCTGCGTGCAGTCCGCGTTGAAACGGGCTGAGCCGATTACGCCCTGGCCCGAAGAAATCCAGATATGTCACTGACGCGCCTTTTAATTAAAGATTTCCGCAATATCGAAAACGCGGATCTCGCTTTATCCCCTGGCTTTAATTTCCTGGTTGGCGCGAACGGCAGCGGCAAAACCAGCGTGCTTGAGGCCATCTACACGCTCGGCCATGGACGGGCGTTTCGCAGTCTGCAAATTGGCCGCGTCATTCGCCACGAACAGGAAGCCTTTGTTCTGCACGGGCGTTTGCAGGGCGAGGAGCGTGAAACGGCCATCGGTCTGACCAAAGACAAGCAGGGCGACAGCAAGGTTCGTATCGACGGTACTGACGGCCACAAAGTGGCTGAGCTCGCGCTACTGATGCCAATGCAGCTTATTACGCCGGAGGGGTTTACTTTACTCAATGGCGGCCCCAAATACAGAAGAGCCTTCCTTGACTGGGGATGCTTTCACAACGAAGCCGGTTTCTTTAACGCCTGGAGCAACCTGAAGCGCCTGCTTAAGCAGCGTAACGCTGCACTGCGCCAGGTGACACGCTACGCCCAGCTGCGCCCGTGGGACAAGGAATTAATTCCCCTTGCGGAACAAATCAGCTGCTGGCGTGCCGAATACAGCGCGGGTATCGCCGACGATATGGCCGACACCTGCAAACAGTTTTTACCTGAATTCTCTCTCACCTTCTCCTTCCAGCGCGGCTGGGAGAAAGAGACAGATTATGCCGAAGTGTTAGAGAGAAATTTCGAGCGCGACCGCATGCTGACCTACACCGCACATGGCCCGCACAAGGCGGATTTCCGCATTCGTGCCGACGGTGCGCCGGTGGAAGACACGCTGTCGCGTGGGCAGCTCAAGCTTTTGATGTGCGCGCTGCGCCTGGCGCAGGGAGAGTTTTTGACCCGCGAGAGCGGGCGACGCTGCCTGTACCTGATAGATGATTTTGCCTCGGAACTTGACGACGCGCGGCGCGGGCTGCTTGCCAGCCGCTTAAAAGCCACGCAGTCACAGGTTTTCGTCAGTGCGATTAGCGCTGAACACGTTATAGACATGTCGGACGAAAATTCGAAGATGTTTACCGTGGAAAAGGGTAAAATAACGGATTAACCCAAGTTGAAATGAGCGAGAAACGTTGATGTCGAATTCTTATGACTCCTCCAGTATCAAAGTCCTGAAAGGGCTGGATGCGGTGCGTAAGCGCCCGGGTATGTATATCGGCGACACGGATGACGGCACCGGTCTGCACCACATGGTATTCGAGGTGGTAGATAACGCTATCGACGAAGCGCTCGCGGGTCACTGTAAAGACATCGTGGTCACGATCCATGCGGACAACTCCGTCTCCGTCACCGATGACGGTCGTGGCATCCCAACCGGTATTCACCCGGAAGAGGGCGTATCGGCTGCGGAAGTTATCATGACCGTTCTGCACGCAGGCGGTAAGTTCGATGATAACTCCTATAAAGTTTCCGGCGGTCTGCACGGTGTAGGTGTGTCCGTGGTTAACGCCCTGTCGCAGAAACTGGAGCTGGTTATCCAGCGCGAAGGCAAAATTCACCGTCAGCTGTATACGCACGGCGTGCCGCAGGCACCGCTGGCTGTTACGGGTGACACCGACAAAACCGGTACCATGGTGCGTTTCTGGCCGAGCCTTGAAACGTTCACCAACGTTACCGAGTTCGAATATGAGATTCTGGCGAAACGCCTGCGTGAACTGTCGTTCCTGAACTCCGGTGTCTCGATTCGTCTGCGTGACAAACGCGACAACAGAGAAGACCACTTCCACTACGAAGGCGGTATCCGGGCGTTCGTTGAGTATCTGAACAAGAACAAAACGCCCATTCACCCGAATATCTTCTACTTCTCTACCGAAAAAGACGGTATTGGCGTGGAAGTGGCGCTGCAGTGGAACGATGGTTTCCAGGAAAACATCTACTGCTTCACCAACAACATTCCACAGCGTGACGGCGGTACTCACCTTGCGGGCTTCCGTGCGGCGATGACCCGTACCCTGAATGCCTACATGGACAAAGAAGGCTACAGCAAAAAAGCGAAAGTCAGCGCCACCGGTGACGATGCCCGTGAAGGCCTGATTGCGGTTGTCTCCGTGAAGGTACCGGATCCGAAGTTCTCCTCTCAGACTAAAGACAAGCTGGTCTCTTCTGAGGTGAAATCGGCGGTTGAACAGCAGATGAACGAACTGCTGAGCGAATACCTGCTGGAAAACCCGTCAGACGCGAAAATCGTGGTTGGCAAAATTATCGATGCGGCACGTGCCCGTGAAGCGGCGCGTAAAGCCCGTGAAATGACCCGTCGTAAAGGCGCGCTGGATTTAGCTGGCCTGCCAGGCAAACTGGCTGACTGCCAGGAACGCGACCCGGCGCTGTCCGAACTGTACCTCGTGGAAGGGGACTCCGCGGGCGGATCTGCGAAGCAGGGCCGTAACCGTAAGAATCAGGCTATCCTGCCGCTGAAGGGTAAAATCCTCAACGTGGAGAAGGCCCGTTTCGACAAGATGCTCTCTTCTCAGGAAGTGGCAACGCTGATCACCGCGCTCGGTTGCGGCATCGGCCGTGACGAGTACAACCCGGACAAACTGCGCTACCACAGCATCATCATCATGACCGATGCGGACGTCGACGGCTCGCACATCCGTACGCTGCTGTTGACCTTCTTCTATCGTCAGATGCCAGAAATTGTTGAACGTGGCCACGTCTACATTGCACAGCCACCGCTGTACAAAGTGAAGAAAGGCAAACAGGAACAGTACATCAAAGACGACGAAGCGATGGATCAGTACCAAATCGCGATCGCGCTTGATGGTGCGACCCTGCATGCGAACTCTCACGCTCCTGCACTGGCCGGTGAGCCGCTGGAGCGTCTGGTGTCCGAGTTTAACGCGGCGCAGAAAATGATTGGTCGTATGGAGCGTCGTTATCCTAAATCGCTGCTGAAGGCGCTGATTTATCAGCCAACCCTGACGGAAGCCGATCTGAGCGATGAACAGGTTGTTACCCGCTGGGTGAACACCCTGGTAACCGAGCTGAACGAGAAAGAGCAGCACGGCAGCCAGTGGAAGTTCGATGTCCAGCAGAACGCTCAGCAGCAGTTCGAACCGATTGTGCGCGTGCGTACTCACGGCGTTGATACCGATTACCCCCTGGAGCACGAGTTTGTGACCGGTCCGGAATATCGCCGTATCTGTACGCTGGGTGAGAAGCTCCGTGGTCTTATCGAAGACGATGCGTTTATCGAACGTGGTGAACGTCGTCAGCCGGTAGCAAGCTTCGAGCAGGCGCTGGAATGGCTGGTGAAAGAGTCCCGTCGTGGTCTGTCTATTCAGCGTTATAAAGGTCTGGGTGAAATGAACCCGGATCAGCTGTGGGAAACCACCATGGATCCGGAAAGCCGTCGTATGCTGCGCGTGACCGTTAAAGACGCGATTGCAGCCGATCAGCTGTTCACAACCCTGATGGGCGATGCGGTTGAACCACGTCGTGCCTTTATTGAAGAGAACGCCCTGAAAGCGGCGAATATCGATATCTAAGGGTGGTTACACCGCAAGTCCGAGGCCGCGCATTTAGCGCGGCTTTTTTGTGGGCGCAGAATTATCGGCATCCAGTTCCAGCGACAGGACTGACGGTAACCGGCTGACCAACATGTCGACCGCAATCCTGACTCGCAGGGGCAGATGCGGCGTCTGCTGCCAGACCGCGTGAACGTCGAAACGCACATCCGGTGCCTGATTTAAGAGTGGGATGAGCCTTCCATTCTGCAGCTCTTTGCGCACCATCCAGCAGGGTAACCATGCAATACCATGCCCGGCCAGCGCTGCGTCGCAGATAGCCTGCAGATCGTCCATATTGAGGGATGAGCGGGGAATTAGGGTGTGCTGCGTGCCTTCGTGGTCCGCCAGTTCCCACGGTAACACCCTGCCGGCACGCAGGTAGTTAATGGCCTTATGCTGGCGTAAATCGCCAACGGTTTCAGGCTGGCCGTTATTCCTGAGGTATTCCGGCGCGGCGCACAGCACCATTCGGTGTTTCCCCAGGCGTCTGGCGACCAGCATGGTGCTGTCCGGCAGTGCGCCGTTTCGCACCGCCATATCAAACCCTTCCTCGACGATATCCACTACGCGATCGCTGAATGACATTTCCAGCTCAAGGGCAGGATGCTCCTGCGTCAAGGCTATCAGCAGCGGGGCGATGCACTGGCGACCAAACAGCACCGGCATGGCAACACGCAGACGGCCACTCACCTGATGTTTCCCTGTTTCCAGCAGCGACTCCGCGCCACGGATTTCCTGGAGTGCTCGCAGGCAACGTTCATAAAAAAGGGCACCGTTATCGGTCAGGCTTTGGCTACGCGTTGTGCGCTGAAACAGGCGTACTCCCAGCCGCGCTTCAAGGCGAGCAATGCTTTTCCCTACCGCCGAGCGCGACAAATGCAAACGCACCGCGGCCTGAGCAAAACTGCCTGCCTCTACGGCGGCGACAAAAACGGGAATATCCTTCAGCGTATCGGTCATGGATTGTCGTTCTTCAGGAATCAATAGTGGGAAAAGGTATCGCCACTGGCGACCTTGAGTCAACGTTAGACTGTCAGTACTGAAGTGCATTTGATAACAGGAGAAAAAGATGACAGAGATGATGCAACGCTGGTCAATGGACGCCCTTGGGCGTGAAAACCTCAGACTCACTCAGGCGCCTGTTCCCCAGCCGGGCCCGGGTGAAGTGCGCGTGCGGGTGAACGCTGTTGCGCTCAACTATCGCGATAAAATGGTCATCGAAGGCAACATGCCGATCGCGCTCACCTTCCCGTTTACTCCGGCATCTGACATGGCAGGCGTGGTGGACAGTACGGGTGAAGGCGTTACCCGCTTTAAACCCGGTGCTCGCGTCATCTCCACCTTCTCTCCGGAGTGGGTCGACGGTAAACCGAAAGGCGACGCCCGCAATTTGCCCTACCAGACGCTGGGCGGTTACTTCCAGGGGATGCTGTCTGAATACGTGATCATGCGTGAAAACTGGCTGGTGGCCGCCCCGGAAACGCTGGATGACGCAGAGGCCAGCACCTTACCCTGCGCGGGGCTTACCGCATGGTTTGCGCTGGTGGAGCGCGGACAGTTACGTGCCGGACAGTCGGTGCTGGTGCAAGGCACAGGCGGTGTCGCAATCTTCGCGTTGCAAATCGCCAAAGCACACGGTGCAGAAGTTTTTGTGACGTCGGGCAGTGATGAAAAACTGGCGCTGGCTAAAACGCTCGGTGCCGATCGGGGCATCAACCGGCTTAAAGGGAACTGGGCTGACGAGATTTACGCGCTGACGCAGGATCGCGGTATCGACCATATTATTGAAACCGTTGGCGGGGAGAACCTGAGACATTCCCTGCGGGCCGTTGCCGTTCATGGGCGCATATCCGTCATTGGCGTGTTGGCCGGGAGTGAAATCTCGCTGCCTGCCAGCGAACTCTTGCTGAAATCACCGGTGATTCAGGGGATTGGTGTCGGGCACCGCCGTGCGCTGGAAGATTTTGTCCGCGCAGTCGATGTCACGGGGCTGAAACCGGTGATTGAACACCGCTACCGTTTTAACCAGCTTGAAGAGGCGCTTGTACACCTCGACCGCGGTGCTTTTGGCAAAATAGTCCTCACCCGCGAGTAAGCCGTTATCCCCGGGACAGGCGTAAAAGGGGGCTTTTGTTGCGCAATGTAGCTCTATTTTTGTGGGCTTAATCGCGTTAGCATGAGGCAGCACTCATTTATCCCGGGGACCCTATGGCTATCAAACTTATTGCTATCGACATGGACGGCACGCTGTTGCTGCCAGACCACACTATTTCTCCAGCCGTTAAAAACGCGATTGCCGCTGCGCGCGCAAAAGGCGTAAATGTGGTACTGACCACTGGTCGTCCGTATGCGGGCGTGCACAGCTACCTGAAAGAACTGCACATGAATCAGCCGGGCGATTACTGCATTACCTATAACGGTGCGCTGGTACAGAAGGCGGCGGATGGCAGCACGGTGGCGCAAACCGCGCTGAACTATGACGATTACCTGTTCCTGGAAAAACTGTCCCGCGAGGTCGGTTCCCATTTCCACGCGCTCGATCGCAATACGCTCTATACCGCTAACCGTGATATCAGCTATTACACCGTACATGAATCCTATGTCGCGACGATCCCACTGGTGTTCTGCGAAGCTGAGAAAATGGATCCGGGCACCCAGTTCCTGAAAGTGATGATGATTGATGAGCCTGACATCCTGGATAAAGCGATTGCGCGCATTCCGGCTGAGGTAAAAGAGAAATACACCGTGCTGAAAAGTGCGCCGTACTTCCTCGAAATCCTGGATAAACGCGTAAATAAAGGCACCGGTGTGAAATCGCTGGCAGATACGCTGGGCATCAAACCGGACGAGATCATGGCGCTGGGCGATCAGGAAAACGACATTGCGATGATTGAATATGCGGGCATGGGTGTGGCAATGGACAATGCGATCCCGTCGGTTAAAGACGTGGCCAATTTCGTGACCAAATCTAACCTCGAAGACGGCGTCGCCTACGCGATCGAGAAATTTGTTCTGCAGTAACAGCGTTTCACGCTCATCAGCCTCGGTTATCAACCGGGGCTTTTTTTTGCGCTGAATTTATCGAATTGTTCTTTTTGTGATCTTGATTGTAGTACAACATTAATTGATTGTACTACATTACAGCCACGGTAATGACGAAAGGCGTCACGTTTGTACTGCAAAAGTGAGGCGAAATTCAGCGGTCGAGGTAAAGTAGTCCTGAACATACAGAGCATAAGGACTCTCCATGACTCTCAATAAAACCGATCGCATCGTCATCACGCTGGGCACCCAGATCGTGGGTGGAAAGTACGTTCCCGGTTCACCGCTGCCTGCTGAGGCAGAGCTGTGTGAGGAGTTTGAAACCTCGCGCAACATCATTCGGGAAGTGTTTCGCTCGCTCATGGCAAAGCGGCTGATTGAAATGAAGCGCTACCGCGGCGCCTTTGTCGCCCCGCGTAATCAGTGGAACTACCTCGACACCGATGTCCTGCAGTGGGTGCTGGAAAACGACTACGACCCAAGGCTGATTGGCGCGATGAGTGAGGTACGAAACCTGGTAGAGCCGGCCATCGCCCGTTGGGCTGCGGAACGTGCAACGTCAGGAGACCTGGCTCAGATTGAGTCCGCCCTGAACGACATGATTGCCAATAACCAGAACCGGGATGCGTTCAACGAAGCGGACATCCGCTATCACGAAGCGGTGCTGCAGTCGGTTCATAACCCGGTATTACAGCAGCTTAGCGTTGCCATCAGCTCGCTACAGCGCGCGGTATTTGAACGAACCTGGATGGGCGATGAGGCCAACATGCCAAAAACGCTCCAGGAACATAAAGCGCTGTTCGATGCTATCCGGCATCAGGACGGCGATGCGGCAGAGCAGGCGGCACTCACGATGATCGCCAGCTCGACACGAAGGTTGAAGGAAATCACATGACATCTCGCTACATCGCTATTGACTGGGGATCGACCAATCTGCGCGCCTGGCTGTATCAGGGCGAGCAGTGCCTGGAAAGCAGGCAATCAGAAGCAGGCGTGACGCGCCTGAACGGTAAATCCCCCGAGGCGGTGTTAGCAGAGGTGACACACAACTGGCGCGAGGGCGCCACGCCGGTGGTCATGGCGGGCATGGTGGGCAGTAACGTGGGCTGGAAGATCGCGCCTTATCTGCCCGTACCTGCCGCGTTCGCTGCCATTGGCGAGCAGTTAACGTCCGTTGGTGACAATATCTGGATTATTCCAGGATTGTGCGTTTCCCGGAACGATAACCACAATGTGATGCGCGGCGAAGAGACCCAGCTCCTTGGCGCGCGCACGCTCTCTCCTTCTTCTGTCTACGTCATGCCCGGCACGCACTGTAAATGGGTGCAGGCCGACGCTGAGCACATCCACGATTTTCGCACCGTGATGACCGGTGAGCTGCACCACTTGCTGCTGACGCACTCGCTGGTGGGCGCGGGGTTGCCGGAGCAGGACGCTTCGCCCGAGGCCTTTGCCGCCGGGCTGGAGCGGGGTATCGCCAGCCCTGCCGTTTTGCCGCAACTTTTTGAAGTTCGCGCTTCGCATGTACTGGGCACGCTTCCCCGTACGCAGGTCAGCGAATTTTTATCGGGCCTGTTGATTGGCGCGGAAGTCGCCAGCCTGAGCGAGCAGTTCGCCGGGCAACAGACCATCACCCTCGTCGCGGGTTCATCGCTGACCTCTCGCTACCGCCAGGCGTTCAATGCCATCGGGCGGGATGTGGCGGCGGTAGAAGGCGACACGGCATTTCAGGCAGGAATAAGGAGCATAGCTCATGCAGTGGCAAACTAATCTTCCCCTCATCGCTATCCTGCGCGGCGTCACGCCCGACGAGGTATTAGCGCACGTAGGCGCAGCGATCGACGCCGGTTTTGACGCCGTGGAAATACCGCTTAATTCCCCAGAGTGGGAAAAGAGCATCCCGGCGGTCGTGGACGCGTTTGGTGATAAGGCGCTGATTGGCGCTGGCACCGTTCTGCAACCGGAGCAGGTGGACCAGCTTGCGCAGATGGGCTGCAGGCTGATTGTGACGCCGAATATTCACCCTGAGGTGATCCGTCGCGCAGTGGGCTACGGCATGACCGTCTGCCCGGGATGCGCAACGGCAACAGAAGCGTTTGCGGCTCTCGATGCGGGCGCGCAGTCGCTCAAAATTTTCCCGTCATCGGCTTTTGGTCCGGCCTATATCAGCGCGCTGAAAGCGGTATTGCCCGCCAGCGTACCGGTCTTTGCCGTGGGGGGCGTGACGCCAGAAAACCTGGCGCAGTGGATCAACGCAGGTTGTGTCGGGGCGGGTCTGGGCAGCGATCTCTATCGCGCCGGGCAATCCGTCGAACGTACCGCACAGCAGGCGGCCGCATTTGTGAAAGCGTATCGAGAGGCAGTGAAATGAAAATAACCAAACTCACCACGTACCGTTTACCGCCGCGTTGGCTGTTCCTGAAAATCGAAACCGATGAAGGCGTGGTCGGCTGGGGCGAACCGGTCATTGAAGGGCGTGCACGTACCGTGGAAGCGGCGGTGCATGAGCTGGGCGAGTACCTGACAGGACAAGATCCTGCCCGCATCAACGACCTGTGGCAGGTGATGTACCGCGCGGGGTTCTACCGGGGCGGACCGGTTCTGATGAGCGCCATCGCCGGTATCGACCAGGCGTTATGGGATATCAAAGGCAAAGTGCTGAATGCCCCGGTCTGGCAGCTGATGGGCGGCCTGGTGCGCGACAAAATCAAAGCCTACAGCTGGGTGGGCGGCGACCGTCCCGCGGAAGTGATCGACGGTATCAGGCAGCTGCGCAATATTGGTTTTGACACCTTTAAACTGAACGGCTGCGAAGAGATGGGTGTCATCGACAACTCACGGGCGGTAGACCGCGCGGTAAATACCGTGGCGCAGATCCGTGAAGCGTTCGGTAACGAGATTGAGTTTGGCCTGGACTTCCACGGTCGCGTCAGCGCGCCGATGGCCAAAGTGCTGATTAAAGAGCTGGAGCCGTACCGTCCGCTGTTTATCGAAGAGCCGGTGTTGGCCGAGCAGGCGGAGTACTACCCGAAACTGGCCGCACAGACGCATATCCCGATTGCCGCCGGTGAGCGCATGTTCTCGCGCTTCGAGTTCAAACGCGTGCTGGAAGCTGGCGGCCTGGCGATATTGCAGCCGGATCTGTCGCATGCCGGCGGCATCACGGAATGCTACAAAATCGCCGGGATGGCGGAAGCCTACGACGTGGCGCTGGCACCGCATTGTCCGCTGGGGCCGATCGCACTGGCAGCCTGTCTGCACGTCGACTTTGTCTCGCGTAACGCGGTGTTCCAGGAACAGAGCATGGGCATTCACTATAACAAGGGCGCGGAACTGCTCGACTTTGTGAAAAACAAAGATGATTTCAGCATGGAAGGCGGTTTCTTTAAACCGTTAACGAAGCCGGGCCTTGGCGTGGATATCGACGAAGCCAAAGTCATTGAGCTGAGTAAAAACGCGCCGGACTGGCGCAACCCGTTATGGCGTCATGAAGATGGCTCTGTCGCTGAGTGGTAATTCAGCCAAAGCACATCGCCACTAAAAAGTAATTTCAACAATAACAAACACACCCTCTGTAAATTACAGGGCATGGTGAGCGGCTTCGCTATGCCCAAAATCTGGAGACAGATTGCGATGGATATTCCTGTTACTGCTGCAAAAACCGGGCGTCGGCGCTACCTGACGCTGGTCATGATTTTTATTACTGTGGTCATCTGTTACGTTGACCGCGCCAACCTTGCCGTGGCTTCAGCCCATATTCAGGAGGAGTTTGGGATCAGCAAAGCGGAAATGGGCTACGTCTTTTCGGCGTTTGCCTGGCTGTATACGCTGTGCCAGATCCCCGGCGGCTGGTTCCTTGACCGCGTCGGCTCGCGCCTGACCTATTTCATTGCCATCTTCGGCTGGTCGGTGGCGACCCTGTTCCAGGGCTTTGCCACCGGGCTGATGTCGCTGATTGGCCTGCGTGCGATCACCGGGATTTTCGAAGCCCCGGCGTTTCCGACCAATAACCGCATGGTGACCAGCTGGTTCCCGGAGCATGAACGCGCCTCGGCCGTTGGGTTCTACACCTCCGGGCAGTTTGTCGGCCTGGCGTTCCTGACGCCGCTGCTGATCTGGATCCAGGAACTGCTGAGCTGGCACTGGGTCTTTATTGTGACCGGGGGGATCGGCATTATCTGGTCGTTGATCTGGTTCAAGGTCTATCAACCGCCGCGTCTCACCAAAAGTATCAGCAACGCTGAACTGGACTATATCCGCGACGGTGGCGGTCTGGTGGATGGCGATGCGCCGGTGAAAAAAGAGGCGCGTCAGCCGCTGACCAAAGCCGACTGGAAGCTGGTTTTCCACCGCAAGCTGGTGGGGGTTTATCTGGGGCAGTTCGCGGTGACCTCCACGCTGTGGTTCTTCCTGACCTGGTTCCCGAACTATCTGACCCAGGAAAAAGGCATCACCGCGCTGAAGGCGGGCTTTATGACCACCGTACCGTTCCTGGCGGCCTTCTTTGGTGTGCTGCTTTCCGGCTGGCTGGCGGACAGGCTGGTGAAAAAAGGGTTCTCGCTGGGTGTCGCGCGTAAAACGCCTATTATCTGCGGGCTGCTGATCTCCACCTGCATCATGGGTGCAAACTACACCAACGATCCGGTCTGGATTATGACGCTGATGGCGATTGCGTTCTTCGGTAACGGTTTTGCCTCCATCACCTGGTCGCTGGTCTCCTCGCTGGCCCCGATGCGCCTGATTGGTCTGACCGGTGGCGTGTTCAACTTTGTCGGCGGCCTGGGGGGGATCACGGTTCCGCTGGTCATCGGTTATCTGGCTCAGGACTATGGCTTTGGCCCGGCACTGATCTATATCTCCGCGGTGGCCTTGCTCGGTGCGCTCTCCTACATCCTGCTGGTGGGTGACGTCAAACGTGTAGGCTAATTCCCCGCAATGTTTTACCCTGATGCGATAACTGCGCATCAGGGTAACGCCATGAAACAAATCACCTTCGCCTCCCGTCATCACCAGCTTACCAATATCAATACCTGGACGCCGGACAGCCAGTGGCTGGCCTACGATGTGCGTCCGTCCGGCGCATCGTTTACCGGTGAAACTATTGAGCGGGTCAATGTTATTACGGGTGACGTCGAGGTGATCTATCGCGCCAGTCACGGTGCGCATGTTGGCGTGGTGACCGTTCATCCGCAGCAGGACAAATATGTCTTTATCCACGGCCCGGAAAACCCGGATGCAGACTGGCACTACGATTTTCATCATCGTCAGGGCGTGGTTGTACACAACGGTCAGGTGAGTAACCTGGATGCCATGGATATCACGCCGCCTTATACCGCAGGCGCGCTGCGTGGCGGCAGCCACGTGCACGTTTTTAGCCCTGACGGACAGTTCGTGAGCTTTACCTACAACGACCATGTATTGCATGAGCGTGACCCGAAGCTCGATTTACGCAACGTCGGCGTCGCAGCGCCTTTTGGCCCGGTGACGCCGCAAGGGACGCATCCACGTGAATATTCCGGCACCTTCTGGAGCGTGCTGGTGAGCCGCACGACGCCCGCGCCTCAGCCCGGCAGCGATGAGATCAACCGAGCCTATGAAGAGGGCTGGGTGGGCAATGACAGGCTGGCGTTTATCGGCGATACCGTGTCTGCGACAGGCGAGAAAGTGCCAGAACTGTTTATTGTGGATCTGCCCAACGACGAGCAGGGATGGAAACGCGCGGGCGATGCGCCGCTGCAGGGAACTCCTGAGACGCTGCCTGCGCCCCCGGCGGGTGTCATGCAGCGCCGGCTGACCTTTACCCACCAGCGGGCATTCCCGGGGCTGGTAAACGTGCCGCGTCACTGGGTGCGCTGCAACCCGCAGGGGACGCAGATTGCGTTTCTGATGCGTGATGATAAGGGCATTGTGCAGCTGTGGCTTATCGCTCCAGAAGGCGGCGAACCACGCCAGTTGACGCATAACGAAAGTGACATTCAGTCGGCATTTACCTGGCACCCAGCCGGTCACTGTCTGGGATTTGTGCTGGAAGAGCGGATTGCCTGCTGTGATGCGCAAACCGGAGAGGTGACGTTTTTGACGTCCGATCACGGCAATCCACCGTCTGGTGATGCGGTCGTGTTTTCCCCGGACGGGCGTTTTATTGCATGGATGGAAGAGACAGAAGGTTTCCGTCAGCTTTGGCTAACGGAAACCGGGCAGCGTTAACGCGTTGGCGTTAAGCGGGTGGAATGACGGAATTGGTGGCCAGATTTTGCTGCTCGCTTTTCTCTACCCGCGAGCGCACGGAGCTGTCCTTACGGAACATATCCCACGGCAGCAAAAGCGTATCGGCCACAGCCGTAAACGGCATATCCAGGATGACCAGGGATTTTGTGCCCCAGTTGGTATCGTCATCGGAGATCATCTCAGCGCTGGCACGCGTCCCCGGATATGTTCCTTCTTTACCGCCGGTGTGAGACATCACGCTCGAACACCCGCAAAGTAAAACAACCCCGCTGAACGTCGTCAGCTTTATCAGAACATTTTTCATCATCACTCAGTCATCGTTAATGGCACTGCATAAACCTGCAACTCAGGGTTATAGCGAGCCTCGTTCAAAATGGATAGCCCGATAACCCCGCACTGTGGCAGCCATCGCAATTTAACCCTTTGTGCTGTTGTCCCAGTCTAAGCGAGATGCACGAAAGTGCAAAAAAAAGTGCGCCCGCTGCGCTTGAAAAGACCGGTTCCAGACCCATTTTAAGAATGTAACCCGATAACGAACACGCCTGCGGGGTGTTCAGGGGCACACTGGCCTGTCCATGGTGGAAGGCTACAATTTCTCGCTGATTTCAGGAGCTTTTATTTATGCGTAACTTCGATCTTTCCCCGCTATACCGTTCTGCAATTGGTTTTGACCGCCTGTTTAACCATTTAGAAAATAACCAAAGCCAGAGCAACGGCTACCCTCCATACAATGTTGAACTGGTTGATGAAAATCACTACCGCATCGCCATTGCCGTCGCCGGTTTTGCAGAGAACGAACTGGAGATCACCGCGCAGGACAACCTGCTGGTGGTGAAAGGTTCACATACGGCTGAGCAGAAAGAACGTACCTACCTTTATCAGGGTATCGCAGAGCGCAACTTTGAACGCAAGTTCCAGTTAGCCGAGAACATTCACGTGAAAGGCGCGAACCTGGTCAACGGCCTGCTGTTTATCGAACTGGAACGTGTGATTCCGGAAGAGAAAAAACCGCGCCGTATCGAGATCAACTGATTATGCGGGTCGCGCGAGCGGCCCACCCAGAATTGCTTGCCGTAATGGGAGCATATGTGAATCCATGAGGATTTGCAGGAACAACTGCGCACAAAAATAAACTGTGCCGAACTCGCTTCTCAGAAGGAGATTTAGTATGCGTAACTACGATTTATCCCCCCTGCTGCGTCAGTGGATTGGTTTTGACAAACTGGCTAATGCCCTGCAAAGCACCACCGAGCAACAGACGTTTCCGCCGTACAACATCGAAAAAAGCGATGACAACCACTATCGCATCACCCTTGCGCTGGCCGGGTTCCGCCAGGACGATCTGGATATTCAGCTCGAAGGCACGCGCCTGACCGTGAAAGGTACGCCGGAAAAACAAGAAACCGAGACCAAATGGCTGCACCAGGGCCTGGTTAATCAGCCGTTTAGCCTGAGCTTTACTCTGGCTGACCATATGGAAGTGTCCGGCGCGACATTTACCAACGGGCTGCTGCATATCGACCTGACCCGCAACGTGCCGGAAGCCATTGCACCGCAGCGTATCGCCATTAGCGAGCGTCCTGCGCTGAACAGTTAAACCTCTGCGGGTTGTTGCCTCTCCCACAGGGAGAGGATGAAAAGATAACGCCCTGCCCCGGCAGGGCTTTTTTGTGCGCCATCGCCCATACAACCGCGTGCGGCTCTGAGAGAATCCGTAGCATAACTAAGGTTATGCACAGGAAGTGGATCATGAGTGATATCGCGTTAACCGTTAGCGTGTTGGCCCTGGTCGCAGTGGTGGGTCTGTGGATTGGCAATGTTAAAATCCGCGGCGTCGGATTTGGGATAGGCGGGGTGCTGTTCGGCGGGATTTTTGTCGGCCATTTCGCCGACCAGCTTGGGCTGGTGCTCAGCGCCGAAATGCTCCATTTCATCCAGGAATTCGGTCTGATCCTCTTCGTCTACACCATCGGTATTCAGGTGGGGCCTGGCTTTTTCGCTTCCCTTCGGGTCTCCGGATTACGGCTGAACCTGTTTGCCTTCGGCATTGTGGTGATGGGAGGGCTGGTCACCGCCATTCTGCATAAGCTCTTCGATATTCCGCTGCCGGTGGTGCTGGGTATTTTCTCCGGGGCGGTCACCAATACGCCTGCACTGGGTGCAGGGCAGCAAATTTTGCGCGACCTTGGCATCTCTCCCGGTATTGTCGACCAGATGGGGATGAGCTACGCCATGGCCTATCCGTTTGGGATTTGCGGCATTCTGCTCTCCATGTGGCTGGTGCGGGTACTCTTTCGCATTAACGTCGAAAACGAGGCGAAAGACCACGAAACTACGCTCACCAACGGCCATATGCCGATCAAAACCATCAACATTCGCGTCGATAACCCCAACCTCAACAATATGGCGATTCAGGATGTGCCGATCCTGAACAGCGCCAATATTATCTGCTCGCGCCTTAAACGTGACGATATGCTGATGGTACCCGCGCCCGGGACCATTATTCAGCAGGGTGACCTGCTGCACCTGGTCGGACAGCCCGGGGATTTAAACAACGCGCGGCTGGTGATTGGTCAGGAGGTGGAGACCTCGCTTTCCACGCGCGGCACCGATATGCGCGTAGAGCGCGTCGTGGTGACCAACGAGCACGTACTTGGCAAGAAAATACGCGATTTGCAGGTGAAAGAGCGCTATGACGTCGTGATCTCCCGTCTTAACCGTGCTGGGGTGGAACTGGTCGCCAGCCCGGAAGCCAGCCTGCAGTTCGGCGATATCCTGAACCTGGTCGGACGCCCGTCATCCATTGATGCGGTAGCGGACATGGTGGGTAACGCCCAGCAAAAACTGCAGCAGGTGCAAATGTTGCCGGTCTTTATCGGTATCGGGCTGGGGGTGCTGCTTGGCTCCATTCCGCTGTATGTCCCGGGTTTTCCGGTCGCGCTCAAGCTGGGCCTGGCGGGTGGACCGCTGATTATGGCGCTGATCCTCGGGCGTATCGGCTGTATCGGTAAGCTCTACTGGTTTATGCCGCCGAGCGCCAACCTGGCGCTGCGCGAGCTGGGAATTGTGCTGTTTCTGGCGGTGGTCGGCCTGAAATCCGGGGGCGATTTTATCGATACCCTGGTGAAGGGCGAGGGGATGAGCTGGGTCGGCTACGGGATATTTATCACGGCGATTCCGCTCCTGACGATGGGGATCCTGGCGCGGATGTTCGCCAAAATGAACTATCTGACGCTCTGCGGCATGCTCGCCGGATCAATGACTGACCCACCCGCACTGGCCTTTGCCAACAACCTGCACGCCACCAGCGGCGCGGCGGCGCTGTCATACGCCACGGTCTACCCGCTGGTGATGTTCCTGCGCATTATTACCCCGCAGCTACTGGCGGTGCTGTTCTGGGGGATGAGTTAGCAGGTCTTCCGGGTGGATGCGCCGCAGATGGTAGTCCACCTGGTAATCACGGGTATTACGGAACATCACGGAATAATTGAGAAATTCGCCGCTGTCGCTGTAGGAGAGAGACGTTATCCGCAGCAGCGGCGTCTGTTCCGGCAGGTTCAGGTAACCGGCGAGCTGTTTATCTGCCAGCACCGGCGTCAGGCTCTCGTAGTTGCCGCTGATGGTTATTCCGCACTCCTTCTCGATGTAATCAAACTTCGACCCCTCCAGATGTGCCAGTGAAAGCGTGCGGAACAGCTTCACGGGCATAAAGCTGTCCTCCAGCATCAGGGGTTTTCCGTCGACATAACGCACCCGGCGCGAGAAGTAGATACGCTCATCCACCTGAATGCGGAGCTGGCTGGCGATAGCGGGCGGAGCGGGCATCACTTCGAACTGTAGCACCTTGCTCTGCACCTCTTTTCCCTGCTGGCGCAGCACCTCCACCAGCCCGGTCAGATTGGTGGTTTCGTGGTGGACATCTTTACGCGCCACGAATGTCCCGCTACCGTGTCGGCGTTCAACCAGCCCCCAGTTCACCAGCAGATCC
Organism: Enterobacter sp. PTB; assembly: GCF_051130085.1. NCBI lineage: Bacteria > Pseudomonadati > Pseudomonadota > Gammaproteobacteria > Enterobacterales > Enterobacteriaceae > Enterobacter > Enterobacter sp. PTB. The sequence goes on along the minus strand of NZ_JBDKEE010000007.1, from coordinate 187,317 downwards.
AGCGCCTTTCGAATGGTCATCCGCGCCACGCCAAACTCCTGCGCCAGCGCTTTCTCACCCGGCAGCGGACTCCCGATATTGTAGTCCGACGAATTCAGCCGCAGCCGCAACCTGTCAGCGATAGATTTGTAGATCACCAGTAGACCTCTCTGCCCGTATTAACGCGTGGATTGCGTCCTGACATGTCCATATTAACAACGAAAAGTAGACCTGACTGGTCAAAATAAAACCATGAATGCGATCACGAATCGCAGCGGCACGTCATGTTCGCCCATGGGTAAATTCTTATGCTCACTTCAGGCCCAGCAAAAAATCATAAAGGCCTCTACCCACTACAGGTTGTTACGTGAGGATTTAAAAATGCTCAGTCAAATACAACGTTTTGGCGGCGCCATGTTTACCCCGGTGTTGTTATTTCCCTTTGCCGGGATCGTGGTCGGGATCGCCATCATGCTTCGCAACCCGCTGTTTGTGGGCGAGGCCTTAACCGCCCCCGATAATCTGTTCGCGCAAATTGTTCACATCATTGAAGAGGGCGGCTGGGCGGTGTTTCGCAATATGCCGCTGATTTTTGCCGTGGGTTTACCGATTGGTCTGGCGAAGCAGGCGCAGGGCCGCGCCTGCCTGGCGGTGCTGATCAGTTTTCTGACCTGGAACTACTTTATCAATGCGATGGGGATGACATGGGGTCATTTCTTTGGCGTCAACTTCGCCGCTGAGCCCACTGCCGGCAGCGGACTGGCCATGATTGCCGGTATCAAAACGCTCGATACCAGCATCATTGGGGCGATTGTGATTTCGGGGATTGTCACCGCCATCCACAACCGCTATTTCGACAAGCAGTTGCCTGTTTTTCTGGGGATTTTTCAGGGCACCTCGTTTGTCGTTATCCTCGCGTTCTTTGTGATGATCCCCTGCGCCTGGCTGACGCTGCTGGGCTGGCCGAAAGTGCAGCTGGGCATTGAGTCCCTGCAGGCCTTTTTACGCTCTGCCGGTGCGCTGGGGGTGTGGGTTTATACCTTCCTGGAACGCATTCTGATCCCTACCGGATTACACCACTTTGTCTATGGTCCGTTTATCTTTGGCCCGGCAGCGGTCGAGGGCGGCATCCAGGTTTATTGGGCGCAGCATCTTCAGGAATTTAGCCAAAGCACGCTGCCGCTGAAAACCCTGTTCCCGGAAGGCGGTTTTGCGCTTCACGGCAACGCCAAAGTGTTTGGCTCTGTCGGGATTGCGCTGGCGCTCTGGTATACCGCATCACCGGAAAACCGCGTCAAAGTGGCAGGCCTGCTGATCCCGGCCACGCTGACCGCCGTGCTGGTGGGCATTACCGAGCCGCTGGAATTCACCTTCCTGTTCATTTCGCCGCTGCTGTTTGCCGTCCACGCCGTTCTGGCTGCCACGATGGCGACGGTGATGTACATCTTCGGCGTCGTGGGCAACATGGGCGGCGGACTGCTGGACCAGTTCCTGCCGCAAAACTGGATCCCCATGTTCCACAACCACGCCTCGACGGTATTCACCCAGATGGGTATCGGTCTTTGCTTCACCGGCCTCTATTTCGTGGTCTTCAAAACGCTGATTGAACGGCTGAACCTTAAAACCCCGGGCCGTGAAGAGAGCGAAGTCAAACTTTACAGCAAGGCGGATTATAAAGCGGCGCGCGGGCAAACCACCGCACCGGCTGCCGCCAGCCAGCAGGTTGGGCAAGCCGCCGGATTCCTGCAGGCGCTGGGCGGCGCGGCCAATATCGAAAGCATTAATAACTGCGCCACCCGCTTACGTATCGCGCTGGTCGACATGGCGCAAACCCAACGCGACGACGTCTTTAAGGCCCTGGGCGCACACGGCGTGGTGCGACGCGGCAACGGCATTCAGGTGATTGTTGGACTGCACGTTCCTCAGGTGCGAGACCAGCTTGAATCGCTGATGAAAACCCCTTCAACAAACGAACAAACTACCCTGACAGAGGCTATATCATGAAAAAATTCTCAGTTGTCATTGCAGGCGGCGGCAGTACCTTCACGCCGGGGATCGTCCTGATGCTGTTAGCCAACCGCGACCGTTTTCCGCTGCGCGCGCTGAAATTCTATGACAACGACGGCGCGCGTCAGGAGACCATCGCCGAGGCGTGCAAGATCATCCTTAAAGAGCAGGCTCCGGAGATTGAGTTTAGCTACACCACCGATCCTGCAGCGGCCTTTACCGACGTCGATTTTGTGATGGCACATATCCGCGTGGGGAAATACCCGATGCGTGAAAAAGACGAGAAAATCCCCCTGCGTCACGGTGTGCTGGGTCAGGAGACCTGCGGACCCGGCGGGATCGCCTACGGCATGCGCTCTATTGGCGGCGTGCTGGAGCTGGTCGATTACATGACGCAATACTCCCCGAATGCGTGGATGCTGAACTACTCCAACCCGGCGGCCATCGTGGCTGAAGCGACCCGTCGCCTGCGACCCAACGCCAAAATCCTCAACATCTGCGATATGCCCATCGGCATTGAAGGGCGTATGGCGCAGATAGTCGGCCTTAAAGACCGTAAAGAGATGCGCGTGCGTTACTACGGGCTGAACCACTTCGGATGGTGGACATCCATTGAAGATGCAAACGGCAATGATTTAATGCCGAAACTGCGCGAATATGTCGCGAAAAACGGCTATGTACCGCCCTCTGATAATGCCCATACCGAAGCCAGCTGGAACGACACGTTCGCGAAGGCAAAAGATGTGCAGGCGCTGGATCCGGACACCATGCCAAACACCTATCTGAAATATTACCTGTTCCCGGACTACGTGGTCGCGCACTCCAATCCGGAACGCACGCGCGCTAACGAGGTGATGGATCACCGTGAGAAGCATGTGTTCAGCGCCTGCCGGGCGATTATCGAAGCCGGTGTATCGTCCGCCGGGGAGCTGGAAATCGACGAACATGCGTCGTACATCGTCGATCTGGCGACTGCGATTGCCTTCAACACTCAGGAGCGCATGCTGCTGATTGTGCCCAACAACGGTGCCATTCATAACTTTGATGCCGACGCGATGGTAGAAATTCCGTGCCTGGTCGGTCATAACGGGCCGGAGCCGTTAACGGTGGGCGACATTCCACACTTCCAGAAAGGGTTGATGAGCCAACAGGTAGCGGTGGAAAAACTGGTAGTGGATGCCTGGGAGCAGCGCTCGTACCAGAAATTGTGGCAGGCGATTACGCTGTCGAAAACGGTGCCGAGCGCCTCCGTTGCGAAAGCGATTCTGGATGACCTGATCGAGGCCAACAAAGCGTACTGGCCAGCGCTGCATTAATCGTCCTGACCGGCATCGCCCGATGCCGGTCTCCTTGTCCTTGTCGATTTACGCTATGCTGGAACCTGCCTGTAGCAGACAAGGAATCTTCATGAAAATTTCCCGCCTCGGTGAAGCCCCTGACTACCGCTTCTCGCTGGCTAACGAGCGTACGTTCCTCGCATGGATCCGCACCGCGTTGGGCTTTCTCGCCGCGGGTGTGGGGCTTGACCAGCTCGCGCCTGATTTTGCCACGCCGCTGATCCGCGAAGTGCTGGCGTTGCTGCTGTGCCTGTTTGCCGGTGTGCTGGCCATTTACGGCTACCTGCGTTGGCTGCGTAACGAAAAGGCGATGCGGCTCAAGCAGGATCTTCCCTATACGCGTGGGTTACTCATCATCAGCATGATTTTGCTGGCGGTAGCGGGCGTGGTGATGGTGCTGGTGTTGTATGGTGGATAACCGCAAAGCGCGACGCGAAGCCGACCCCGGCCTGCAGCCGGAGCGGACGTCGCTGGCCTGGCTGCGTACGTTACTGGGGTATGGCGCGCTGATTGCCCTCGCCATCAAGCACAACGGGCATCGCACAGGCGTGCCATTCTGGATCTCACTGGTCGTGCTGGCGCTTGTGGCGATCGTTTTGTGGCGCTATACCCGCAGTCGCAACGTAATGGATGTGACGCAGGACGATTTTGTACAGCCGAAGGCGGTGCGCGATAAGTTCCTGATCGCCCTCGCGGTACTGTCGTTGTCACTGCTGTTTGCGGTCACCCATCTGCAGTTTATTTTTTCCCTTTAGCCAGGTACTTCGCCATCTCGTCTTCCGGCACCATTCCGCCGCCGGTTGCCCAGACCAGATGGGTCGCGTTCGCGGATGCGACAGGAACACGCAGCGGCCCGGCCATGCCCGCCAGCGCCGACGGCTCAAGGCGAATGCCTTCTTCCTGCGCCAGCCAGCCGAGCATGTCGTACATGCTTTGATCGGAAAGGGTATAGAACCCGTCAAGCAGCCGCTCCATCGCCCGGCCCACAAAGCCAGACGCGCGTCCAACCGCCAGCCCGTCGGCGGCCGTCACGTTGTCGATACCCAGATCCTGCACGGCGATGGCATCATGTAGCCCGGTGTAGACCCCCAGCAGCATGCACGGGGAGTGCGTCGGCTCGGCGAAGAAACAGTGTACGTTATCGCCAAAGGCCAGCTTCAGGCCAAACGCCACGCCGCCAGGACCGCCACCGACGCCACAAGGCAAATAGACGTACAGCGGATGTTCTGCATCCACCACGCGGCCCTGCGCGGCAAACTGCGCTTTTAGCCGCTCGCCTGCCACCGCATAGCCGAGGAACAGCGTGCGGGAGTTCTCATCGTCGATAAAGAAACAGTTCGGATCGCTCTCCGCGGCCTTACGTCCTTGCTCCACCGCCACGCCGTAATCCTGCTCATATTCAACGACGATAACACCGTGGCTACGCAGTTTGGCTTTTTTCCACTCACGGGCATCGGCAGACATGTGCACCGTAACCTGAAAGCCGATGCGCGCGCTCATGATGCCAATGGACATCCCGAGGTTGCCGGTGGATCCCACCGCGATACTGTACTGGCTGAAGAACGCTTTAAAACGCGGTTCCAGCAGGATGCTGTAATCGTCTTCGACGCTCAGTAACCCTGCTTCCAGCGCCAGTTTTTCGGCGTGAGTCAGCACTTCATAGATGCCCCCGCGCGCTTTGATGGAGCCAGAGATAGGCAGATGACTGTCTTTTTTCAGCAGCAGCGTGCCGGGAATGGCCACCCCCGATTCGTTCTCCAGCCTTTTCTGCATCGCCGGGATAGCCACCAGCTCGGACTCGATAATCCCCTGCGTGGCCGCCGTTTCGGGGAACGCTTTTGCCAGATACGGCGCAAAGCGGTTAAGGCGTGCATGCGCATCGTCCACATCGGCTTTGCTCAGACCGACATACGGCAACCCTTCAGCAAGCGAGGTGGTGCGCGGGTTTAGCCAGGTGGTCTCTTTCAGGGCAATCAGATCCTCAATCAGAGGGAACTGTGCGGTTAAGGTGCTGATAGTTGCGTTTTCCATAGTACGTCTCTTCGCGCTCAGATAATGAAAGAAAGCAGGAATGTGCTGCCAAGTGCAAGTACCGAGGCGATAAACGTCGCCGTCGTATAGTACTTCAGGGTCTCGTTCAGGCTGGCACCGCAGTACTGCTTCACCAGCCAGAAGAGGGAATCGGTCACGATCGTGCAGCCAATGGCACCGGAACCGATGGCAATGGTGATGATCTCCGGACTGACGTTAGGATAGAGCGGCAGCATGGGGGCGACGATGGCGGTTGCGCCCATCATCGCCACCGTGGCCGACCCCACCGCCGCGTGCAGAACCAGCGCCACCAGCCACGCGAGCAGGATCGGGTGCATATTCAGGTTCGACAGAATGTGCGCCAGGGTATCGGCCAGGCCGCTGGTTTTGAGGATGGCGTTAAACGCGCCGCCCGCGCCGATAATCAACAGAATGTTGGCGATGGCGCCAAAGCCATGCTCGGTATGGGTCAGCATCGTACCCATCCCCATATGCTGGCGCAGCCCCAGCAGGTAATAGGCGACGAACACGGCGATGAACATGGCGGTGATCGGGTTACCGATAAATTCCAGCAGCGTATACAGCGTGCCTTCTCTTGCCATATTCAGCTCGGCGAGGGTCTTCACCAGCATCAGGCCAATGGGCAGCAGCACGGTAAACAGCGTGGCTCCCAGCGAGGGCAGCGTATGTTCTTCACGAACGTTGAGGTCAGAAAATTCAGCCGGGACGGCTTTGAAGGGCAGGCGATCGCCCAGCAATTTCAGGAACAGCGGGCCGCCAACCAGCGAGGCCAGCAGGCCAACCATCAGACCGTAGACGATAACCGTCCCCACGTCCGCCCCCAGCTTATTCGTGACAAACAGGGCAGCCGGGTGCGGCGGAACCACGCAGTGCACCGCCATCAGCGCGGTACAGAGGGGAATGGCCAGCTTCAGCAGCGAGGTATGGGTCTTTTTGGCGATGGAGAAGGCCAGCGGGATCAGCAGGACGACGCCGACTTCAACAAACAGCGTAATGCCGCAGATAAGCCCCACCAGTACCATGATGACATCGGCTGACAGCCAGCGGCAACGCTGAAGCGCTATCCCAATGCGTTCTGCCGCACCGGACACCTCCATCATCTTGCCGAGGATGGTGCCAAGCCCGATCACCGCCGCCAGGAAGCCGAGCGTGCCGCCAATACCGCTTTCAATGGCATTCACCATGTCCAGCGGGCGCATTCCCATCATGGCACCGACAAAAAAGCTCGCCAGCAGCAGCGCCAGGAACGGGTGAAACTTCAGTTTTACGATAGTTAATACGATTAACGCGATGCTGATGAGCAGCGTCGCCACAACCCAGACCTGAGCACCCATATCTCACCTCACCCTTATGTTATTTACGGGTATTGGACGAAAAATCAGCGGGTGCTGACAAACGATATAAATTGCCTTTCAGGTGAGCCAGATTGGATCAAACGCGTGACTGGACTCAAAAAAGCGCACTTAATGCGTGTTTGGTTCACATAAATTCAACTTTGAGCGATATCCTGAGCAGCAAAAGTCCGTGTGAGAAGTGCGATGAATGACGCAAATGAAGGTCGAAACCGGCTGTTAAACGGCTGGCAGCTGTCAAAAATGTATACGTTTGAAGTGGCCGCCCGCCACGAGTCCTTCGCGCTGGCGGCGGAGGAGCTGTCGCTCAGCCCCAGTGCGGTGAGCCACCGTATCAACCTGCTGGAAGAGGAGTTAGGGATAGCGCTGTTTGTCCGCTCCCACCGTAAAGTGGAGCTGACGCAGGAGGGTAAACGCGTCTACTGGACGCTGAAATCGTCGCTGGATACGTTGAACCAGGAGATCCTGGATATCAAGAACCAGGCGCTGTCCGGCACGTTGACGGTTTACTCTCGCCCGTCGATTGCCCAGTGCTGGCTAGTGCCTATGCTCGGGGATTTCACCCGGCGTTATCCCGCGATCTCGCTGACCATCCTGACCGGCAATGAAAACGTCAATATGCAGCGAACCGGTATCGATCTGGCGCTCTATTTCGACGATACGCCGCCAGCCAATTTGACGCATCACTTCCTGATGGACGAGGCGATTTTACCCGTCTGCTCGCCGGCGTATGCCCGGGAACATGACCTGCTGAAAAATCCCGCCCACCTCAGCCACTGTACGCTCCTGCACGATCGCCAGGCCTGGAGTAACGATTCCGGTACCGACGAATGGCTCAGCTGGGCGGCGCATTTTGCAGTGAACATGCCATCATCATCAGGCATTGGCTTCGATCGTTCTGATTTAGCGATTGTCGCGGCAATGAACCATGTCGGGGTCGCGATGGGGCGAAAACGGCTGGTACAAAAGCGGCTCGAACGCGGTGAGTTGATTGCACCGTTTGGGGAGAAAACGCTTAAATGCCATCAGCATTACTACATGTCGACCCTGCCAGGACGACAGTGGCCGAAAATTGATGCCTTTATTAGCTGGCTGAGAGAACTGGCTGGCTGAAGAATTATTACGCTTTGGCGCTACACCAAATGTGAAAAAGCGTGCTAAATACAGGTAATGCTTTTGATTTCTCGCAAGGTACACCGTGTTAAAGCCTTTGATTGCCACTGCGTTACTGTTCTCTTCCGGCTGGGTGATTGCCGCTGAGCCACCGCTGACGGCTGCGCTTTATGCGCAAAAGCTGGGCGTGGGGATGGACGTAGACTGGGCGCGCACCGAGCGCGGCATTCGGGAGTTCGATCCGCTGGTGGTTCGCGATTTTCGTGCGAAGGGTATCAGCCATGTGCGTATCCGCGTGGCCGATGAACCGACGGAAGCGCGGCTGATTCATCTGCGTAAGCTGGTGGAAGCCTGCGAGCAATACGGGGTGATCCCGATTATCGCTTATCAGGCCGATGAATATAAAAACGACCCGAAAGCCGAGACGGAAAAAGAGGTGATTAACTGGTGGATTGCCGTGGCGCACTACTTCGGCCAAAGCTATCCCCTGCTGGGTTTTGACCTGATTTATGAACCCGCGGACAAGCTCAACCATAACGCCGCGTCGCTTAACCGGGTTTACGAGAAAACCGTCAAAGACATTCATGCAATTGATGCTAATCGCATGATCTTCATCGCGCCACGTCTGCGGGCTGCGCCAGAGGATCTCTCCAGCCTGAAACTCCCGGCGCACAGCCAAAATTATCTGCTGGCGGAGTGGCACATTTTCCCGTGGGGTCCGCTAAAGAGTAACGGTAAATATCCGTGGACGTCCGGGACGGTGGCGGAGAAAGCGGCTATCCATAATCGCATTGCGACCGCGCTGCACTGGCAGCAAAAAACCGGTCACGTCAGCTGGGTGGGCGGCTGGGGCGTGGGTGAATCAAATCACTTCACCCCAACCGCATCGCAAATGGCGTTTGCCTCGTTTATGGCCTGCGAACTGCAAAAGGCCAAAGTTCCCTACGCTATCAACGCGGATATTCAGTTTTACGACGGGGAAGAGGGCGCCTGGCGTCCTGCGCCAGAGCCGCTGCTGCAGGCCATGATCGCGCCTGTTTGTGAAAAGCCCGGCGAGAAGCCAGGCCATCATGCGGTTAAACCGGCTGCTCGTGATGGGGAACACGCGACGCCAGCGGCAGCCAGCATAGTAAAATCAGCAGGCCCATCAGCGTCATCAGCAAACCCAGACTAGCCTGGCCAGTTTGCGGCATCATCGCCGAGAGCCAGGCCAGCGCGCCGGAACCGATGTTCTGCAGTCCCCCCACCAGTGCGCCCGCCGTGCCTGCGAGGAACGGGAACGGCTCCATTGCGCCGCTGGTGGCGAGCGGGAACAGCATCCCCGCGCCGAAGAAGAACAGCGCCGCCGGGATCAGCAGCGTCCAGACGGTCATCACGCCAAACAGCCCCGGGATCCACATCATCAGACCTGCCAGCAGGCAGCTGATCACCGACTGCCACATCAGCGTTGAGAAACGCTTGTTCTGACGGCCGGCAAACCAGGCACCAAAGAACGCGGCCGGGATGGGCAGAATAAACAGGATACTGACCACCATGCTGCTCAGGCCAAGCCCGGCACCCAGCAGCACGCCGGAGCAGGCTTCAAACACGGCAATACCCGCCAGGCCACCAACCAGCATCAGCAGATAACAGGTAAACGCGCCGTTGCCGAACAGCGTTTTATAGCTGGTGATAAGGCGGGTGCGTGGCGCGTCCGTTGGCCGGGTTTCCGGCATCCACCGCGCCATGCTGAAGGTCACAATTACGCACAGCACCAGCAGGAAAGCGTAGCAGGCACGCCAGGACCACATCGTATCGAGCAGGCCACCAATCAGCGGCGCCAGCAGCGGGCTAACCAGAATTCCCATATTTAACAAACTGTTGGCATGGCGGAGTTGGGTGCCCTGATAGAGATCGCGTGGCAGGGTTCGCGCCATCACCCCTCCGACGCCGGTGCCGACACCCTGCAGGGCGCTGGCGGCAATCAATATGGTCAGGTTATGGGTGGTAATGGCAATCACCGTCGCCACCATGAAAATGGACATACCCACCAGAATCACCGGGCGACGCCCGACGCGATCAGACAGCGGTCCATAGAACAGCTGCGAAACGCCGTAGGTCAGCAGATAAGCTGCCATTACGCTCTGTACTGCGCCCTCGCGGACGTTAAGTTCCTTTGCCATATCGGCGATCGCCGGAATGTAGATGGTTTGCGCCATCTGACCGACGGCCACCAGTAACACCAGCATCAACAATAAGTTAACGTTCCTGTGTTTTTTCATGTCGCTGAATACTTTTGCCAAAAGAGAGAAATAAAGAATAAGTGACTACGCATTCCCATAAATGCGCGAGGAATCTACCACAGAGAGATGACAAATTAAGCATTCCTGTGATGAATGTCAGAAGGGGTAAAGGCAGGATTTGTAAACAAGATCGGCAACTAATGTTGCCAGTGATTTATGCCAGGCGCAGCAGGATCGCCCCGCCCGCAATTCCCACTGCGGCCGCGATACGCAGTCCCGCAACCTTCTCTTTTAACAGCACAAATGCGATCAGCGCCCCGAAGAGGATGGATGTTTCACGCAGGGCGGCGACCACGGCCAGCGGAGCCTGGGTCATCGCCCAGAGCGCCAGGCCGTAAGAGCCCATGGTGCCGATCCCCCCGAGCAGCCCTTTTTTCCAGTGCGTACGCAGGTATCTGGAAGCTTCGCGTCGGCGTGCTATCATCGCCCAGAAGAGCAGGCAGAAACCATTCATAAAGAAGGTCCAAAGCGTATAGCCCAGCGCGGTGTCTGATAACCGCACGCCGGTGCCGTCGACCAGCGTATATCCGGCGATAAAGCAGGCGTTGAGCAGTGCAAGCCAGACCCCCTTACGCGACGTCATGCGGCCGTTCATGGCCATAGCCAGAATCGACAGGCAGATCACGGCGATGCCGGACCACGCGAGCCATGACAGGCTATCTCCCAGCACCAGCACGCTTATCAATGCCACCAGCAGCGGTGCCGTACCGCGCATCAGCGGATAGGTCTGGCTCATATCGGAGACCTGGTAGGTCTTTGCAACCAGCACCGTGTACACCACCTGCAGCGCGCAGGAGACCCCTAAAAACGGCCAGCTGGCAGCAGACGGCTGTGGGGAGAAGGGCAATAATACCAGGGCGATAAACGCGGCGGAACCGCTAACGCTGATTGCTGAATAGAGCTTGTCTGTACCGGCTTTAACAATAGCGTTCCAGCTGGCATGCAGCAGTGCGGCGAACAGTAAAATGCAGAAGACGGTAATGGTCATGGCGTATCTGGCGGTGAATTGTCACTCAACTGTAACATTCACAACCTGATGCTGCCAGCCGGTCACACCGCGCAAAACAGACGGTGTGTGACCCGTGGTTCATCCGAGACCAGCGTAAAGCCCGCCTGATGATAAAACCCGTATGCAGCGTCCGGCGCGTGGGTATTGAGAAAATCAAACCAGATGCTGGCATCGGCCATTACCACAGTCAGAAGCTGCTTACCAATGCCCAGCCCGCGGCACTTCTCGCTGACGTAGAGATGACGAATGCGGCCGGCGCGCGGCTGCTGGCTAAAGGGATCGCGGTTAAGACCGCATACGCCCACCAGCTTGCCGTTCAAAAAGGCGCCCAGCAGCTTTTCGCCCGGTGCGTTAAAACGGTTTTCACCGCGCTGCCAGTTCTCTTCCAGCCGGCGCAGCATGTTGAAATTCGATGCGATACTTTCGGCCTTTAAGGCGATATAGCCAGGTTCTTCTGGCGTGACAGGCTCAATTAACAGACGCGACATAGCATTCCCTCGTTATTAAAGAGGGGCGGTTGCCCGCCCCTCTCAGGTGCGACTTGAACCTGAATCACCGAAGGTATTTCAGGACAGCATCAAGTAGTTGCAATACAGCAACAATGAGTTTGAGGATAAGTATCACCATATCCACTACGCTCATACGCGTCTCCTTTTGGTTAAAAGGAGCACGATGCTGGCGTACCTTTCCGCCGCCTGTGACCAGCACCTGGATTGACGTAACACAGTGTGCTCACTTCAGGGGGTTAAGGCACTGACGGCACCACCCGTTTCAGCCAGGACTTCGTTGCGCCGGTAGAACTGCGGCCCCCTCGCTCACTGCGAACACCCTCAGTATAGATAAATACTGTATGCATGAACAGTATTTTTTGGACAAAATTCAGAAGGCGGTCCATACTCAAAAACGTCAAAATCCGTGCCCGAATTGCGCGTTCGTCTTCGATCGCGTATACTTTTTGCGTTGACGTAACACAGTGTGTTCTGCGGCGACCAACCGCAAAACCTCTGAAAAAAAACCTCGTTCAGGCGAGGTTTTTTGTTTTCTGCACGCAACAAACGAAACGTGATCTTCGACGCATTTTTGCGCAGATGAAAATATTTCCATTGTCATGCCCGAAAAGCTGTGTTTGTATAAATTCTATCAATAGATTCCAAACACAGGTCCCCAATGACAGCATCCATGTTCACCTCGACCCTACTAGCAACTGCGCAACCAGCCGCAGTGGTCGTCGTGCGTGTGGTGGTGGTCGTCGGCAATGCGCCGTAGGGACTGGATCAACACACGAATCCAAAACCCCGCCGGCGCAAACCGGGCGGGGTTTTTCGTTTAAGGACCCTCCCCGGAAAGTCGGCTCAGAAGAAAAGGACTGGAGCATGGCAAGTTCGGGCACAACATCCACCAAAACGCGTTTCACGGGCGCACAGTTAATCGTTCATTTGCTGGAACGACAGGGCATCACCACGGTTGCGGGGATCCCGGGCGGCACGGTGCTGCCGCTGTATGATGCGTTAAGCCAAAGCACGCAGATTCGTCACGTTCTGGCGCGTCACGAACAGGGCGCGGGTTTCATCGCTCAGGGCATGGCGCGTACGCAGGGCAAACCCGCGGTCTGTATGGCCTGCAGTGGCCCGGGTGCGACTAACCTGGTCACCGCTATCGCCGACGCGCGCCTGGACTCAATTCCACTGATCTGCATCACCGGCCAGGTGCCGTCCTCCATGATCGGTACCGATGCGTTTCAGGAAGTGGATACCTACGGCATCTCTATCCCCATCACTAAACATAACTATTTAGTTCGCGATATCGCCGAGCTTCCTCAGGTTATCAGCGATGCGTTTCGTATTGCGCAATCCGGCCGTCCCGGCCCGGTGTGGATAGACATTCCTAAGGATGTTCAGACCGCAGAGATCGAGATTGACGTGCTGCCGGAGCCGGGTGAACGTGCGCCAGCGCCGCAGTTCAGCGCAGAGAGCGTGCAGGCTGCAGCGGCGATGATTAACGCCGCCAGACGCCCGGTGCTTTATCTGGGTGGCGGGGCGATTAATGCCTCCGACGCGGTACGCCAGCTCGCAGAGAAAGCCAGCCTGCCCACCACCATGACCCTGATGGCGCTGGGTATGTTGCCAAAAGCGCACCCGCTGTCGCTGGGTATGCTGGGGATGCACGGCGCGCGCAGCACGAACTACATTCTGCAAGAAGCGGATTTGCTGATTGTTCTGGGTGCACGTTTTGATGACCGGGCGATTGGCAAGACCGAGCAGTTCTGCCCGAACGCCAAAATCATTCATGTGGATATCGACCGTGCCGAGCTGGGTAAAATCAAGCAACCGCACGTGGCGATTCAGGGTGATGTTGCCGAGGTGCTGGCGCAGTTGATTCCGCAAACGGACGCTTCCGATCGCGCCGACTGGCGTCAGCTGGTTGCCGATCTGCAAAAAGAGTTCCCGGGCGCTATCCCAACCGAGGGGGACCCGCTGAGCCATTACGGGCTGATTAACGCCGTGGCCGCCTGCGTTGATGACAGCGCGATTATCACCACCGACGTGGGCCAGCACCAGATGTGGACCGCCCAGGCCTACCCGCTGAACCGTCCGCGTCAGTGGCTGACCTCGGGTGGGCTGGGGACCATGGGCTTTGGCCTGCCGGCGGCAGTGGGCGCGGCGCTGGCCAACCCCGATCGCAAGGTGATCTGCTTCTCCGGTGACGGTAGCCTGATGATGAACATTCAGGAAATGGCGACGGCAGCCGAAAACCAGTTAGACGTGAAAATCATCCTGATGAACAACCAGGCGCTGGGGCTGGTGCACCAGCAGCAGAGTCTGTTCTATACGCAGGGCGTGTTTGCCGCGACCTATCCAGGCACGATTAACTTTATGCAGATTGCCGCCGGTTTTGGCCTGCATACCTGTGATTTGAACGCCGAAGCGGACCCTCATGCGGCGTTGCAGGCGGCGATTTCTCGTCCTGGCCCGGCGCTGATCCACGTGCGTATCGATCCTGAACAAAAAGTGTACCCGATGGTGCCGCCAGGTGCGGCAAATACTGAGATGGTGGGGGAATAAGCCATGCAGAAACAACATGATAACGTCATTCTGGAACTCACCGTCCGCAACCACCCTGGCGTGATGACGCACGTCTGTGGGCTCTTTGCCCGCCGCGCGTTTAACGTGGAAGGTATCCTCTGTCTGCCCATTCAGGGCAGCGAGCACAGCCGCATCTGGCTACTGGTGAATGACGATCAGCGTCTGGAGCAGATGATTGCGCAGATCGACAAGCTGGAAGATGTCGAGAAAGTGGTGCGCAACCAGTCCGATCCCACCATGTTTAACAAAATTGCGGTGTTCTTCGAGTAAATAGCGCAAAGCTTGAACCCCCACGCGCTTATCGTTAAGGTAAGCGCGTTTTTTAACCCGCCAGGAACGCGCCATGACCACCATCGCCCTTATTGACGACCACCTCATCGTCCGCTCCGGATTTGCCCAGCTGCTGAACCTTGAGCCTGATTTTCAGGTGGTGGCGGAGTTCGGCTCCGGTCGCGAGGCGCTGGCAGGTTTGCCCGGGCGCGGTGTCCAGGTCTGTATCTGCGATATCTCGATGCCGGATCTCTCAGGACTCGAGCTGCTGAGCCAGTTGCCGAAAGGGATGGCGATCGTGATGCTCTCGGTCCATGACAGCCCGGCGCTGGTGGAGCAGGCACTGAACGCAGGCGCACGGGGATTTCTTTCCAAGCGCTGCAGCCCGGACGAACTGATCGCTGCCGTGCGCACGGTCTCCACCGGCGGGTGCTACCTGACGCCGGATATCGCCATCAAGCTGGCGGCAGGGCGACAAGACCCACTCACCCGACGCGAACGTCAGGTGGCAGAAAAACTGGCACAGGGGATGTCGGTGAAAGAGATTGCCGTGGACCTGGGGCTGTCGCCAAAAACCGTTCACGTTCACCGCGCTAACCTGATGGAAAAACTCGGCGTCAGTAATGACGTTGAACTGGCGCGCCGCATGTTCGACAGCTGGCAATGAACCCGCTGTTTTCACGGCTGATCGCCGTTGCTGCCAGTTTTTCCATTTTCTCCGCCGCCTGGTTCTGCCTGTGGAGCATCAGCCTGCATCTGGTTGAACGCCCGGAGCTGGCGGTGCTGCTTTTCCCGTTTGGCCTGCGTCTGGGGCTGATGCTGCAATGCCCGCGCGGTTTCTGGCCGGTACTGCTGGGCGCCGAATGGCTGATGCTGGTCTGGCTGGCGCAGGAGGTGGCGCTGGCGCACTTGCCTTTACTGGTGACGGGCAGCGTACTCACGCTGATCCCGGTGGCGCTGATCTCCCGTTATCGTCACCAGCGCGACTGGCGCACGCTGCTGCGTCAGGGGGCTGCGCTGATTGCCGCCGCGCTGTTGCAGTCCCTGCCCTGGACCGGCGAGGAGGAGATGCTTAACGCCCTTCTGCTGACGCTGACCGGCGGTCTGACGCTGGCTCCCACCTGTCTGGTTATCTGGCACTACCTCACCAGTACCGTCTGGCAGCCGCTCGGACCGGCGCTGGTCTCTCAGCCGGTAAACTGGCGCGCCCGGCATCTTATCTGGTATCTGCTGCTGTTTGCGATCAGCCTGTGGCTGCAGCTTGGCCTGCCCGATGAGCTGTCGCGCTTTACCCCGTTTTGCCTGGCGTTGCCGATTATCGCCCTCGCGTGGCACTACGGCTGGCAGGGCGCGCTGATTGCCACCCTGATGAACGCTATCGCGCTGATTGCCAGCCAGACCTGGCACGATCACCCCGTCGATTTACTGCTCTCCCTGCTGGCCCAGAGCCTGACCGGGCTGCTGCTGGGGGCCGGGATTCAGCGCCTGCGTGAACTTAACCACTCATTACAAACCGAGCTGGCGCGTAATCGCCGTCTGGCAGAACGCCTGCTGGAAACGGAAGAGAGCGTCCGGCAGGAGGTGGCCCGCGAGTTGCACGACGATATCGGCCAGACCATTACCGCCATTCGCACTCAGGCGGGCATCGTTCAGCGTCTGGCGGCCGAAAACGCTGGCGTAAAGCAGGGCGGGGCACATATCGAACAGCTCTCTCTTGGCGTGTATGACTCGGTGCGGCGACTGCTTGGCAGGCTGCGACCGCGCCAGCTGGACGATCTTACGCTTGAGCAGGCGGTACGGTCTCTGATGCGCGAGATGGAGCTGGAAAGCCGCGGGATCGTCAGTCATCTTGACTGGCGCATCAATGAATCTTTGCTGAGCGAGGGCCAGCGCGTCACGCTGTTCCGCGTCTGTCAGGAAGGGCTGAATAATATTGTTAAGCACGCCAGCGCCAGCGCGGTAACGCTGCAGGGATGGCAACAGGATGAACGCCTGATGCTGGTGATTGAAGATGATGGCTGCGGTCTGCCGCCGGGCTCCGGCCAGCTGGGTTTTGGCCTGGCGGGCATGCGTGAGCGCGTCAAGGCGTTGGGTGGCACCCTGACGATCTCCTGCACCCACGGCACGCGCGTCAGCGTCAGTTTACCGCTGAGGAGTCAGCATGTTTAAAACCCCGGCGAATGCCGCCCCGCTAAATGATAAACGTGAAATTGACGCCCGCTATCGTTACTGGCGTCGCCATATCCTGATCACCATCTGGCTGGGGTATGCGCTTTTTTACTTTACCCGCAAAAGTTTCAACGCCGCCGCGCCGGAAATCCTCGCCAGCGGGGTGATGACACGCACCGATATTGGCCTGCTGGCGACGCTGTTTTACATCACCTACGGCCTGTCGAAGTTCTTCTCCGGTATCGTCAGCGACCGCTCGAATGCCCGTTATTTTATGGGCTCAGGACTCATTGCCACCGGGGTGGTGAACATTCTGTTTGGCTTCTCTACCTCGCTCTGGGCCTTTGCGCTGCTGTGGGCGTTGAACGCCTTTTTCCAGGGATGGGGCGCGCCGGTGTGTGCCCGTCTGCTTACCGCCTGGTACTCGCGCAACGAGCGTGGCGGCTGGTGGGCTATCTGGAACACGGCGCATAACGTCGGGGGGGCGCTTATTCCGATGGTGGTCGGGGCGGCGGCGCTGCACTACGGCTGGCGCACGGGAATGATGATTGCCGGTGGGCTGGCGATCGTTGCCGGGCTGTTTCTCTGCTGGCGACTGCGTGACAGGCCACAAACCGTGGGCCTGCCCGCGGTAGGCGACTGGCGGCACGACGAGATGGAAGTCGCTCAACAGCAGGAAGGTGCAGGGCTGACGCGTAAAGAGATCCTCACCAAATATGTGCTGTTAAATCCCTATATCTGGTTACTCTCCCTCTGCTACGTGCTGGTCTACGTGGTGCGTGCGGCGATCAACGACTGGGGCAATCTGTATATGTCCGAAACCCTGGGCGTCGATCTGGTGACCGCCAACTCGGCGGTGACGATGTTCGAGCTGGGCGGCTTTATCGGCGCGCTGGTGGCGGGCTGGGGCTCGGATAAGCTCTTCAACGGTAACCGCGGGCCGATGAACCTGATCTTCGCCGCCGGGATTTTGCTTTCCGTTGGTTCGCTATGGCTGATGCCGTTTGCCAGCTACGTGATGCAGGCGGCGTGTTTCTTCACCACCGGCTTTTTCGTCTTTGGCCCGCAGATGCTGATCGGCATGGCGGCGGCGGAGTGTTCGCACAAAGACGCAGCGGGGGCAGCGACGGGCTTTGTCGGGCTGTTTGCTTACCTTGGCGCATCGCTCTCCGGCTGGCCGCTGGCGCGGGTGATCGACGTCTGGCACTGGAGCGGTTTCTTCGCCGTGATCGCCATCGCGGCAGGGATTTCGGCCCTGCTGCTGCTGCCGTTCCTGCATGCGCAGGCGCCGCGCGAGGCACACGAAGCGTGATGTGCTTCACCTTTTCATCCCGAATGGCGCAAAACTAAGAAATTTTCCTGGTTTCACCTGGACGCTGTCTCAGGCGTCGCTCCCGGCTGGTTTTTACAATGCTGCAAAAATCAGCTCAGGAGTAAACCAATCATGCTGGCCTTCTTAAATCAGGTGCGCAAACCGACCCTGGATCTGCCGCTCGATGTGCGGCGTAAAATGTGGTTCAAACCGTTCATGCAGTCTTACCTGGTGGTCTTTATCGGCTACCTGACCATGTACCTGATCCGCAAAAACTTTAACATCGCGCAGAACGACATGATCTCAACCTACGGGCTGAGCATGACGCAGCTGGGGATGATTGGCCTGGGCTTCTCTATCACTTACGGCGTGGGTAAAACCGTCGTTTCCTACTACGCGGACGGCAAAAACACCAAGCAGTTCCTGCCGTTTATGCTGATCCTCTCCGCCATCTGTATGCTCGGCTTCAGCGCCAGCATGGGCGCGGGCTCCGTCAGCCTGTTCATGATGATCGCCTTCTACGCCCTGAGCGGTTTCTTCCAGAGTACCGGCGGGTCGTGCAGTTACTCCACCATCACCAAATGGACCCCTCGCCGCAAGCGTGGTTCGTACCTCGGCATGTGGAACATCTCCCACAACCTCGGTGGGGCGGGTGCGGCAGGCGTGGCGCTGTTCGGCGCAAACTACCTGTTCGACGGCCACGTGATCGGCATGTTTATCTTCCCGTCGATTATCGCCCTGATCGTCGGCTTTATTGGCCTGCGCTACGGCAGCGACTCCCCGGAATCGTACGGCCTCGGCAAAGCCGAAGAGCTGTTCGGCGAGGAGATCAGCGAAGAGGACAAAGAGACCGAAGAAAACGAGATGTCCAAATGGCAGATCTTTGTTGAGTACGTGCTGAAAAACAAAGTGATCTGGCTGCTCTGTTTCTCCAACATCTTCCTGTACGTGGTGCGTATCGGTATCGACCAGTGGTCCACCGTGTATGCCTTCCAGGAGCTGAAG
This sequence comes from Enterobacter sp. PTB, assembly GCF_051130085.1. Lineage (NCBI taxonomy): Bacteria > Pseudomonadati > Pseudomonadota > Gammaproteobacteria > Enterobacterales > Enterobacteriaceae > Enterobacter > Enterobacter sp. PTB. Next base: position 168,347 of record NZ_JBDKEE010000007.1, on the reverse strand, counting down.
CTCTCCAAAGAAGTTGCGATTCAGGGCTTCACCCTGTTCGAAGTGGGCGCGCTGGTCGGCACGCTGCTGTGGGGCTGGCTCTCGGACCTCGCCAATGGTCGCCGCGCGCTGGTGGCCTGCGTCGCGCTGGCGCTGATTATCGCCACGCTCGGCGTCTACCAGCACGCCAGCAACCAGTACGTTTACCTGGCGTCCCTGTTCGCGCTCGGCTTCCTGGTGTTTGGTCCACAGCTGCTGATCGGCGTGGCAGCAGTCGGCTTCGTACCGAAAAAAGCGATCGGCGCTGCCGATGGAATTAAAGGCACCTTCGCCTACCTGATCGGTGACAGCTTCGCCAAGCTGGGTCTGGGTATGATCGCCGACGGCACGCCGATTTTCGGCCTCACCGGCTGGGCGGGCACCTTTGCCGCGCTGGATGCCGCCGCCATCGGCTGTATCGTCCTGATGGCGATGGTCGCGGTGCTGGAAGAACGTAAGATTCGCCGTGAAAATCGGATGCAGAAATTAAAAGTAGCCTGAGTGTGCAGGTAACTTCTTTGCCCGGTTGACCGCCGGGCTTTTTTTTACATCCCACCTTTACCCCCCTTTACAGACCCGCTCCCTGCAATGCTCTACATTTTAATTTTGCTGCCGCACCCCGCGGCTTTTGTCCGTTTTGTTATGGAGAGCTTGCATGGTAAACCGACGACTATCCTGTCTTGCGCTATTGGTGGCGCTTGCCTCCCCCGCCCTGGCGGCGGATGCGCCGACGTACGGCGAGAAGCTGGAGGGGTTTGATTACGCCTGGCCGGTTAAGCATTTCACCTTTACCTCGCAACATCAGCCGCTTGATATGGCCTATCTGGACGTTAAGCCAGAAAAACCCAACGGCCGCACCGTGGTGCTGATGCACGGTAAAAACTTCTGCGCCGGAACGTGGGAGGGGACTATCCGCGCACTTTCCGCCAGCGGATACCGCGTGGTGGCACCAGACCAGATTGGTTTTGTAAATCCACCAAACCCGAGCATTACCAGTACACCTTCCAGCAGCTGGCGGATAACACCCACGCGTTGCTTAAGCAGCTCGGCGTCGATCGCGTGACGGTTATTGGGCACTCGACCGGCGGCATGCTGGCGACCCGCTACGCGCTGATGTGGCCGCAGGAAGTGGAACAGCTGGTGATGGTTAACCCGATTGGTTTAGAAGACTGGAAAGCCCGCGGCGTACCGTATATTACGGTCGATCAGTGGTATCAGCGTGAACTTAAAACCAGCGCCGATGGCATTCGTCAGTACGAGAAAAATACCTACTATGCCGGGGAGTGGAAGCCGGAATATGAGCGTTGGGTGACGATGCTGGCCGGGCTGAACAATGGGCCGGGCAAAACGCGTGTCGCCTGGAACTCAGCCCTGCTTTACGACATGATTTATACCCAGCCGGTGATCTACGAATTTGGTGAACTGAAGATGCCGGTATTATTGATGATCGGCACCAAAGACAACACCGCCATCGGGAAAGACCTCGCCCCGCCGGCGATCCGCAAGACGCTGGGCAACTATGCAGTACTGGGTAAGGAGACGGAAAAACGCATTCCGCATGCGACGCTGGTTGAGTTTAACGACATGGGCCATGCGCCGCAGATGCAGGACCCTCAGCGCTTCCATGACGCGCTGCTGAAAGGGCTGCAGGCACGCTGACCGGTCTAAAGCAACAGCCCCGCAGCCCGTTCTGCGCGGGCTGTCTTCCGCACACTACTCGCCAGCATACCTGGCGCTGCCCTCATAACGATTTTCCACCTTTTTTCACTGCACTATTATGGCCTTGCCCGCTGTCGACGCCGCGCGTTTCCCGCTATGATGAGCGGCTGACGTAGAGGAGAACGCATGGTCTGGATAATGCTGGCAACGCTTGCCGTGGTGTTTGTGGTGGGATTTCGGGTCCTGACCTCAGATTCACGTCGCGCAATTAAACGCCTGAGCGAGCGGCTGGGGATCACCCCGGTTCCTGTAGAATCGATGATCGACCAGTTCGGAAAAACGCCCGGCAATGAGTTTATCCGCTACCTTGAGCGACCAGACGAGGCGCATCTGCAAAACGCGGCGCAGGTGCTGCTGATCTGGCAGGTCTGTATTGTCGACGGCAGTGAAGAGAATTTGCTTGCCTGGCACCGTATGCTGCGTAAAGCCCGTCTGGCCGTGCCGATCACGGACGCGCAGGTCCGTCTGACGCTGGGTTTTATGCGTGAAATGGAGCCCGATCCGCAGGAGCTAAACGCCTTCCAGCTGCGCTATAACCAGCTTTTCCTGCCGGAAGAGGGCGTGTTTTACCTGCATTAAGCCGTTTTCCCGCATAACACATTCTGTGCGTTGAGGATCTCCTCTCTATTTTCATTGAGGCGAGTGGCGGCATAGATATCTATGTTTAACCTTTTTGCCTCGGCGTCCGTGAGTTCACGGTAGCAAAGTCCTTCCTGATTAAAGGTGCATTTCGACTGAGGCAGCAGCGCAAATCCTTTCCCTCTTGCGATACGGCTTAGCATCACAAGGGTATCATCCGGCTCTTTTATCCGCTTCAGAGGCGTTTTCAGCGTATCAAAGTAGCTTTCGCATTTGTCGTAAAATGACGGGTTGGCACTTCTGGAAAACCAGAAAATGGGAAGATCGCTAATATCCTCCAGCGCGACTTTCTCTTTCAGGCTGGCAGGGTGTAAAGAGGGCATTGCGATGAGCAACGGTTCCTGGCAGACCCAGCGGTATTGAACAATGTCTTCATGACCCGTTCCTTTTTCACCGGTCAGCACCAGATCCAGCATATTTTTAGACAAGCTTTGCAGCAGTTGGGCTGACGTCAGGTCCGGCGTTTCGACATCATCTCCCGCGTTCATTTTTTGAAGCTGGGTATTCACGGGTTCAATATATTCAAAATTAAGGGTCCGTGTGAGTCCAATACGCAGGCTCGTTTCAGAAGAGAGAGGATCTTCTTTTAGGTTACTGATGTCTTTGAGTATTTTTTCAGCCTGAACAACCAGCGCACGGCCTGCTTCTGTGAGGCTAACGTCATGCGTGTTGCGGCTGAACAACTGGCGTTTCAGAACCGCTTCAAGGCATTTTATCTGACGCGTCAATGGCGGTTGAGTCATGCGTAGGCGTTCGGCAGCCTTACGGAAGTTCAGTTCATGTGCGACAGCGAGAAAGCATTGTAATTGTTTGATACTGGGCAGGTTATTGCTGATTAAATGTTCTGCTGTGGCCATACGTGGGTCCTGAATGCGAAAAGGTATTTCGTCTTTTTTCCATTTCGATATTACACGCTAAATGCGGGCAGTAAACCCATTTCAACAGTAATACCAAAAATATATTACAAATTTAACAATTCCAATTGTTTCCTATATTGATAAATTTCTACCCGAATCCTCACTCAATCAATATTCGGAGTAATTATGTCGTCTAAATATGTACTGGTATCACGCTTCCCGTTAAAAAATACTTTTACAGAGAAAGATTTTACCTCCTTAAAAAGCAATGAAAACGTTCGCTAGTTTTCCTGTGAAGAAAACGGTGTTAATGAACTGCTGGAACTGCGCGCTTTCAATGACATTAAAGAAATTGCGTGTGCTGAGAGTGAAATGGAATCCATGTTCCATCGTTTCTCTGCTGTTCTTTCTACCGATATTCGTCGCGAACTGCTTAAGTTTGTTGAATCCCCAATCGATAATAAAAAGAGTTTACCCGAATCTAATTATATTCAGTTTCGTCACGTTGAGGTGCCCGCCCATAACTATCAGTAGTATCGTCAGTGGCGCGATGAAACCACGCCGCATTTTTTGACGTTGATGAGACGCTAATAAATATTAAAAGCATGTTTGATTTCTATGACTTCTGGTGCAGGGAAAATAATCAAAACGATCGTCTTCAACGCTATATGTCTCGTTTTCGCGTCGACGTAAAAAACGGTGTGCCAGGGGAGACGCTGAACAGAGAGTATTATCGCCAGTTTAAAGGTGTGTCTTGTCGTTATCTGGAAGAAATGGGCGATGAATGGTTCAGGCGTAAGCCAGAAAACGAATTTTTTATTGAGAGTGCCGTTTCAGCACTTAAAAGCCATCAGAGACAGAACATGTACATCGTATTTATATCGGGCTCTATGCTTCCGATTCTGTCACCCATTGCGAAATATCTTGGGGTAACGGACATACTCTGTGCTCCGTTAATAATAAATGACGCAGGCGAGTTGACGGGGGAAATCGGCCTGCCCGAAACAATTGGAGCGGGTAAAAAAGACGCCCTGATGACGTTTTGCCGGGATAAGGAGATTAATCCAGCGGATTGTTATGCCTACGGTGACGATCTTTCGGATATTCCAATGCTCGAAGCCATTGGGCATCCCGTCTGTGTGGGGGAGCATTCCGCGCTTACCCGATATGCAGCAGAAAAAAATTGGCACATTATTTAAACCATTATTGAGGTAAGTAGTATGACTTCAGAACTCTCTCCGCAAAATATGACGTTAAGGTCATGGCTTGCGTTATTCATTCTGGCTATTTCAACGTTTACTATTGTCACTACCGAACTGGCGCCGGTCGGATTATTAACGCCAATCGCAGAGGGATTACGGTCTTCGGAATCCGCGGTGGGCATGACCGTGTCGCTTTATGCCTGGGTGGGGGCGTTGAGTGCGCTGTTTGCCTCCGTCTTTTTAGGCAATGTGGCTAAGAAGCGGCTTTTACTCGTGCTCACCGTGGTGCTTCTGATCTCTAACGTCATGGCCGCGACGGTAAACACCTACGGAATGCTGCTTAGTGCCCGCGTGCTGGGCGCGCTTGCTCACGGTGCATTCTGGGCGATGATCGGCGCAACGGCGGTTGCCATGGTTCCTGCCAGATATATTGGTGCGGCGACGTCAATCGTATTTGGTGGCGTTTCCGCAGCAAGCGTTTTTGGCGTACCGGTTTCCAACTACATTGGTATCCACTTCGGCTGGCGGCAGGCATTTTGGCTAATGGCCGCGCTGAGCGTAATTGCCTTTGTGGGTATTAGCGTGCTTGTTCCCCAGATCGCCAGCAAAAGCGCGCTTGGCCTGGATGCGCTTAAGGGCGTGCTGAAATCGTCTACCCTGTGGAAAATTTACTCAGCAACCCTGCTGGCTGTTACGGCGCACTTTGCCGCCTTTACGTACATTGAACCCTGGCTTCACACGCAGAGTTTACTGTCCACCGCCTTTATTCCCGCCGTGCTTTTTGTTTACGGCATCGCGGGTCTGGCCGGTAATTTCCTGACCGGCGTGATGATTGATAAGTATCTCAAGCTGACGGTTTCGCTGTCTGTACTGCTGATCTGTGCAGTGCTGCTGTTCCTGGGCCTGTCAGGTTCCTCGCTCTCTGCTGCGCTGATATTCACCAGCATGATTATCTGGGGCGTTGCCGTGTCAGGAATATTTGTCGGCTTCCAGACGTGGGTTTTACGTATGGCTGAAGATAAAGCCTTCCCGGCCTCCGCAATCTACGTTTCGTTTTTCAATACCGCCATTGGTATCGGCGCGTCGGTCGGTGCCTGGATGGTTTCATCATTTTCAATGCCGCTCCTGTATATCGTCGCCGGCACGGCTATCGGCCTGTCCGTTCTGCTTGTCGCGGTTATTCCTGCAACCTTGACCGCAAAACAATCCCGTATGGAGAAATCTTATGAGTCAAATTAATGACCGCACGCGCTATGGCAGAGAGATCATGGACCGTCTTGAAGCAGGGCTCGCGGATAAAGTCACCCGCCGCCTGAGCGAACTGGACCCGGGCCTGCCCGCCCTGATAACCGACTATGCGTTCGGGGATGTGGTGGGACGTCCGGGACTGGAACTCAAAACGCGCGAAATGCTGACTGTCGCCTCGCTTGTGACGCTGGGTAATGCTATGCCGCAGCTGGAACTGCACATGAGAGGCGCGCTCAACACCGGCGTGACGCCGGAAGAGCTGCTTGAAATTGTGATACAGATGGCGGTGTATGCCGGCGTTCCCGCCTGTATGAACGGTCTTACCGCCTACCGTGCGGCAATCGCTGCGACGGGTCATACGTTGCCGGGACTGAAAGGGAGTGACGCATGAGCGAGGTTGTCATTATTGCAGCCCGCCGCACGGCGACGGGCGCATTTCTGGGCGCGCTTGCGGAGCATTCCGCCGCTGACCTGGGAAGCCGGGTCATTCAGGCGCTCCTGAAAGAATCTGGCGTAGAAGCCAGTGATATCTCTCAGGTCATTATGGGTCAGGTTCTTACGGCGGGGCAATCGCGCTTGGGCATGCGATAGGCGCATCCGGCTGCCGGATTGTGGTGACGCTGGTTCATGCCCTGGTCCGTAATGACGGCAAGTGTGGCGTCGCCGCGCTGTGCGTAGGCGGTGGGGAAGGCGTCGCGTTGAGCGTTTATCGCTAACGGCACGGCGTATCCGATATAAAAAAACCGGGAAAACCCGGTTTTTTTATTTTCATGATGAGGTATCAGGCGTTCACGCCCTTCATACCCTCGGCAGAATAGCGATCGCCTTTAATCGCTATACGGCGATGCAGGTTGTTCAATGATTCAATATCGCTCTTCTCAAGCTCAATGTTGGCAGCGCGCGCGTTCTCGGCCAGATAGCCGGTGTGCTTAGTGCCCGGGATGGGAACCAGCCGATCGTATTGCGCTAACAGCCAGGCAAGGGCAATCTGACCCGCGGTACAGCCGTATTTCGCCGCCAGCGGGTGGATGATATCGAGCAGCTGGCGATTATGATCGAGGCTGGACTGCATAAAGCGCTCGTTATTTTTACGGAAATCACCCTCTGCAAATTCGCTATTGTTCAGGTATTTTCCCGTCAGGAAGCCTCTGCCAAGAGGCGAGTAGGGCACCAGACCAATGCCTAACGCTTTCACGACCGGCAGAATGCTTTCCTCGATATCGCGTGTCCACAGAGAATATTCCGTTTGCAGCGCGGTGACCGGATGCACCGCATGGGCCCGTTGCAGCGTTGACGCCGACACTTCGCAAAGGCCGATGTGGTTGATCTTGCCCTCTTTCACAAGGGTGCGCAGACAATCCATACTCTCTTCGACCGGGGTGGTGTTACTCAGTCTGTGTAGATAAAAGAGGTCGATTCGCTCTACGCCAAGCCGCTTGAGGGACTCATTACAGCAGCGGATGATATAGTCAGGCGTATTGTTGATGATGCGGGCATAAGACTCGTCGGGAGAGCGATCGATGCCGCATTTCGTGGCTATTTTGAACTGCTCGCGAGTGCTTTTATCCAGCCCGGCAAGAAAATGACCGATTAGTCTTTCATTATGACCACGGCCATATAAATTTGCGGTATCAATAAAAGTCACGTTCAGATCGATGAGGCTATGCAATACCCGCAGCGAGGCGTTGTCATCAGTCTGGCCATAAAATTCACTCAGACCCATGGCACCGTAGCCGACGGCACTGACGGTAAGATTTTGAGATAAATTACGTGTTTTCATAGTTTCTCCTTTTCAGACGCTATGATTGTTTCACCTCAAATGTGGATACTGAATTTTCATTTTCGTTATGCAGAAAAGGTATCAGTCGACGACGCGCTCTCTTCAGGCTCATTAAAAACGACAAAAGTTGTCAAATCGTTAAATCCGTCACACTTTTGATGATAAACTGCGCGACTTTTCCGCACGTTTTTATCTTCAGGTGACGCCATGACAGAACACATTCAGCCCACACCCAGACCGCAGACCCAGGAGGTCACTCGCCCCAACTGGTCGGCGGTTTTCTCCGTGGCATTTTGCGTTGCCTGCCTGATTACCGTTGAGTTTCTGCCGGTGAGCCTGCTGACGCCGATGGCGCAGGATCTGGGCATTTCCGAAGGGATGGCGGGGCAGTCCGTCACCGTGACCGCCTTTGTGGCGATGTTCGCGAGCCTGTTTATTACCCAGGTGATCGGCACCATCGACCGCCGTAAAGTGGTCATTCTGTTCAGCGTGCTGCTGACGCTCTCCTGCCTGCTGGTCTCTTTTGCCAATAACTTCACCCTGCTGCTGCTGGGTCGCGCCTGCCTGGGGCTGGGATTAGGTGGTTTCTGGGCGATGTCGGCCTCGCTCACCATGCGTCTGGTTCCCGCGCGCACCGTGCCGAAAGCCCTCTCCGTGATCTTTGGTGCTGTTTCGATTGCGCTGGTCATTGCTGCGCCGTTGGGCAGTTTCCTTGGCGGGATCATCGGCTGGCGTAACGTCTTTAACGCTGCCGCGGTGATGGGGGTGCTTTGCATTCTTTGGGTCTGGAAAGCGCTGCCGTCTTTACCGGGGGAAGCGGCACATCATAAACAGAATATGTTCAGCCTGCTGAAGCGCCCGGGCGTGCTGGCGGGGATGACCGCCATCTTTATGGCATTTGCCGGACAGTTTGCCTTTTTCACCTATATCCGCCCGGTATTCATGAACATGGCCGGGTTTGATGTGGATGGCCTGACGCTGGTGCTCCTGAGCTTCGGTATCGCCAGCTTTGTCGGCACCTCGCTGTCGTCCGCGTTCCTGAAGCGTTCCCTGAAAGTGGCGCTGGCGGGCGCGCCGCTGGTGCTGGCAATTAGCGCTGCGGTGCTGGTGCTGTGGGGCAGCGATAAGTGGGTTGCGTCGGCGATTGCGATTATCTGGGGCTTTGCTTTTGCGCTGGTGCCGGTGGGCTGGTCGACGTGGATCACCCGCTCGCTCGCCGATCAGGCGGAAAAAGCCGGGTCGATTCAGGTCGCGGTGATCCAGTTGGCGAACACCTGCGGTGCGGCGATCGGCGGCGTTGCGCTGGACCATCTGGGGCTGACGTCACCGCTGGTGATTTCAGGAACCCTGATGTTGCTGACGGCGCTGCTGGTGGCGAGTAAGGTGAAAGCAAAATAAGTAAATCCCCTCTTCCCACAGGGAAGAGGGGATATCAGGCTACGCCGATGTCTGAACCCGTCTTCTCGAATCCATCGAAATCAGCACCACCGACGACACAATCAACAGCGTGCCCAGCCAGTCCGGCAGCGTAAACGCCACCCCAAGCAAAATCACCGACAGCAGGGCGCTGCTCAGCGGCTCGGCACAGCTCAGAATGCTCGCCTTCGGCCCGCCAATCATCTGCGCACCTTTCAGATACAGGCTGAACGTCAGCGCCGTGCCAATCACCACCAGATAGAAAAACGCCAGCAGCAGGCTGCCATCAATCACGAAGGTGGTCCCGCGTCCGGCGTAGAACGGTGTCAGCACGACCCCCGCGATTAACATACTCCAGCCAACAATCGGCAGCGTGCCGTAGCGGGCGATAAGCGTCGACGGGTAGGTTGTATAAAACGCGGCGGCAAAGGCCGAGGCGATACCGAAGAACAGGGCGGCAGGGGAGATGGAGAGCGAGGTTGGATCGCCGTGGGTGACCAGCAGGAAGGTGCCGACAAGTGACGTCAAAATGGCGGATAAAACAAACACGCCGGGACGTTTTTTCCTCGCCAGCGCGAACCACGCGACGATGATCGTTGGCGAGAGAAACTGCAGCACGGTGGCCGTCGCCGCGTTGGATTTTTCAATCGTCAGCAGGAAGGTGAGCTGGACGGTGAGCGCACCAACCAGCGAGAAAAACAGCAGGCTGAGGGCGTCTTTACGATGTTTGATGACCGAGAAAATCTTGTCGCCATGCACGAAGGAGAGGGTCAGCAAGATGACGCCGGTAAACAGCAGGCGAATCATCGTCAGGTAAGGGGACGAGATCTGGCTTTTCTCCATGATGTACTGCGCGCAAACCCCTGAGCTGCCCCATAAAACGGCGGCGATCAGAACGTTGAGCATTCCTTTACGTGTGGAACCCATGTTCTCCCCTGTTATGTTGGTTTTTGTGTAGCATAACATGGGTCTTGCCGGGTGCGGTGTGGCCTGATGCCCTCACCCCGGCCCTCTCCCACGGGAGAGGGTGCAAACACGAAAAACGGCAACATGCGTTGCCGTTTTGCTTTTACCTTGCTTAGAACCACGCTTCCCACATCGCGCCGACGTTGAAATCATCCAGCGTCTCATCTTTTGTACCGTTCACACGGGCGGTGCGTTCGTTATCCACTTTGCCGCCGGTCACGTAGAAGCGCAGCATTGGGCGGAACTCTGGCCCCATGGCGATAGACATGTTCTGCGACAGGGTCAGCTTCCAGCCTTTGTTATCACCGCCATTGTCGTAATCCACGTGCTGCCAGCCCGCTTCCAGCCAGGTGGAGTGAACGTCGTTCCACCAGTGCATCGGACGCACGATGGCGTTGTAGTTCTTACGGTTATCGGTTTTATCGCGGCTGTTGTCGTAGTCGTGGAAGGCGAGGATGTACTCCACCTGCGTGGCCTGGGTGAATTTGTACAGCCCTTCGAAGCTGGCGTAGACCGTGGTCAGATCTTCGGTTTTGTTGAATACGCTGTTATCCGCGTTATCAGAATAACGAGCAATCACCTTATTCACGCCGCTGTCGTTGGTGTGGCTCAGCACCACGCCGCCCTGCCAGGCCTTCAGACGCTCTTCACTCTCAATGGCTTTGGAGTCAAAACCGTAGTTCGCGTACAGCTCCAGATCCAGCGGGCCGACTTTCATGCCGTGGATTTTTGAGGTCGCAGCGTAGTTACCTTTGTCGCCCGTGCCGGAACCGCCGGTACAGGTAATGCGCGACGGGTTCGCCTCATCTTCCATCACTTCCGGACTACAGGATTCCACCGCGGCCACCGCGGCAACGTCAAACTGCACGCCGCCGATGTCGAAGTTCTTCACCCCGGCACCCTGGCCGTCGTGGTTCATCCAGAAGTAATCGTTGATACCCTGCTGTGGACGCTGGTGGAAGTCACGGCCGGCCCAGAAGTAGGCGTTCGGGTTGGAGGCCATAATGTTGGTCACACCGGCATAGGCTTTTTTCAGGTTAACCTCGTCGCCCCAGTGGTCGATCATCACGTTGATGTCCCAGATGGCACCGTTGTCGCCCTTGAAGGCTTTAGAGAGCTGGAATTCACCGCCGTTGCCTTCGTTACCCAGACGACCAATCGCGGATGCGCCGTTATAGGAACCGTCTACCGCCACGTATTTCTGATCGGCTGCCTGGAAGTGCGCGCCGTAGCGGGCATAGCCGGTAAATTTAACCCCAAACGGAATCGCGAGGTCCGGTGATTGCGCCGCGCTTTGCGGTTCGGTGACCATATCCGCTTTTTTCGCGACGGCAGCGTCCATTTTGGCCTGCCGTTCGGCCAGCGCTTTGTCTACTGCTTTCGCCACGATGGCGTCGATTTGCTCTTGCGTAAATTCTTGTGCGAGTACAGAAATTGGGCAAAGCGCGGCGACAACCGCCATGGTTAATGGAAGTTTTTTAATATAATTCATGGTTATCTCAATATAGTTTAATTTTATTCAGACAATAACCATCCCGCTCCGATCTGACAGAGTTTGTCGCTATCATCAGAACAAGTGGATTTCTATTTTAGGTACAGAGTGATTACATTAACGTTTTTTCGCCATACATTATCTCTGATATAAATGGATTATTTCTTCGGATAATTCACGTGCCAGCAGGGAATTCATTAAATGATCCTGCGCGTGAACCATTATTAAGGTCATCGGCTGGCGGGCTTCGCCCGCATCCTGTTCGATCAGTTTGGTCTGCATTTTGTGCGCCTGGCGCGCGTAGCCATCGGCTTCGCGCAGCAGGCTTTTGGCTTCGTCAAGGTTGCCCTGACGCGCCGCGTGCAGGGCTTCAAAGCACAGGCTACGCGACTGACCGGCGTTGACGATAATTTCCATTACGGCTTCTTCTAATGCGATCATTACACTGACTCTCTGTCAAAACTGTTATTTAATGCGGTGGCGGCAAACCACTCGCCGCTTTTCTTGATGGTGCGCTGCTGGGTAGTTAAATCGAGCTGGATAAATCCGTAGCGATTTTTATACGCATTACACCACGACCAGTTATCAATAAAGGTCCACATATGGTAGCCAAGACACTGGCACCCTTCGCTAATACCTTTATGCAGCCAGGCCAAATGTTCGGAAATAAAATCGATGCGGTATTGATCGTTTATCTGACCATTCTCAATAAAGCGCTGTTCATTTTCGACACCCATACCGTTCTCAGAAATAAAACAGCGTGGGTTACCGTAATTGTCGCGCAGGTTAATCAGAATATCGTAAATACCCGGCTCATAAATTTCCCAGCCACGGTATGGATTCATCTTGCGGCCAGGCATTTCGTAATTATCAAAGAACCACTCCGGCATAAACGGTGCCTGTGGGTTCACAGCACTGTCACGGCATTTCACGCGACGCGGCTGATAATAGTTAATGCCGAGCAGGTCGATTTTTCCTTCCGCAATCAGGAAACTGTCTTCCGGTTTGCAGGCGGGGAGCTGATCGTAAGATTTCAGCAACGCCACCAGATCCGCCGGGTATTCGCCGCGCAGGACGGGGTCAAGGAAGCTGCGGTTAAACATCAGGTCCGCAATGTGTGCCGCTTTGAGGTCAGCCGGGTTTTGCGAGCGCGGATAGGACGGCGTCAGGTTCAGTACGATACCGATCTCCCCGGCGTAGTGCCCGGCACGGTAAGCGCGTACCGCCTGCGCATGCGCCAGCACGGTGTGATACGCCACGGTGGCCGCACGACGAAAATCCACCACGTTGGGATAGTGGAAATCGTACAGATAGCCGCCTTCCACCGGCACAATCGGCTCGTTGAAGGTAAACCAGTGCAGCACGCGATCGCCAAACAGATCGAAGCAAATCTGCGCATAACGGGCGTAAGCGTCCACCACGTTGCGGTTTTCCCAGCCGCCAATCTCCTGCATCGCCATCGGCATGTCGAAGTGGAACAGGGTGATAAACGGGGTAATACCCTGTTCAATCAGCTCATCAATGACCTGATGATAAAAATCGACCGCTTCCGGGTTCACTTCACCGATACCGTCGGGGATCAGGCGCGCCCAGCTAATCGAGGTGCGAAAGCTGTTGTGGTTCAGCTGCTTTAACAGCTGAATGTCCGTTTTCCAGTGTTGATAAAACGTGGAGGTGTGCTGCGGTCCCACGCCATTATGAAAACGGTTCGGCTCGCGGGCAAACCAGTAATCCCAGGTGGTTTCACCCTCTCGTGTCCCTTCGGTCTGGAGGGCGGAGCTTGCGCTGCCCCACCAGAAATTATCGGGAAATGCGTATTTCATGACCTTTCCTCTTTGACTTAATGACTTGCTGTTTCAGCGGCACCGACGGTTGCCTGGGCTTTCTGCTCTTCGTTTTTCATCAACGTACGCTCGTAAGCACGCAGGAACGGCAGGTACATCAGCGCTGACATCACCATACACACCAGACACATCACCACCGGGCTCAACGCCCAGTTTGCCGCCCACGATGCGCCAATAGGGGCCGGGGTCGTCCACGGGGTTAACGACACCACCTGTGCCAGCCAGCCCATTTTGGTGGCGCCGTACGCCAGGCAGGCGTTCACCAGCGGAACAAACACGAACGGGATAAACAGCATCGGGTTCATGATGATTGGCGCGCCGAACAGAATCGGTTCGTTGATGTTAAAGAAGCTGGGCACAACGCCCATTTTGCCGATGGTGCGCAGGTGTGTGACGCGGCTGCGCAGCAGGAGGAAGGCCAGCGGAAGCGTGGAGCCGACGCCGCCAATCAGCAGGTAGTGGTCCCAGAAACCCTGCAGGTAAACGTGTGGCAGCGCCGCGCCAGCCGCCAGTGCCGCCTGGTTTGCGGACAGGTTGGCCATCCAGAACGGGTTCATGATGCCGGTGACAATCAGCGAGCCGTGGATACCGGCAAACCAGAAGATCTGGCACAGCAGCACGGAGAGCAGAATGGCAGGCAGGGAGTCAGATGCAGAGACCAGCGGTTCCAGCAGGTGCATAATCGCCTGCGGGATAATCATCCCGGTTTGTGCTTCGATAAACAGGTTCAGCGGGTGCAGGGTACCGATCACCACCATGACCGGGATCAGGATCTCAAACGAACGCGCCACACCGGTCGGCACTTCTTTCGGCAGACGGATGGTCACGTTGTTCTGCTTCAGCCACGCATACACGCGGGTAGAGTAGATGGCGGTGATCAGCGCGGTGAAAATCCCCTGGCCGGAGAGGTACTGGGTCGAGATCTTGCCGTCGGCATACGGAGCCGCCACCAGCAGGAAGGCCATAAAGGCCAGCAGACCGGACATCACCGGATCGAGGTTAAACTGACGCCCCAGGCTTGCACCAATCCCCACCGAAATGAAGAACGTCATCACGCCCATGCTGAGGTTGAACGGCAGCATCAGCTGTTCACGGTAAGTCTGGGAGAAATCCAGCCAGCCGCGGGCAAAGCTGTTTGTCGTATCCGCGGAGAAGGGCGGGAAGATGAACACCAGCATAAACGAGCCGATGATCATAAACGGCAGCGCGGCGGTAAAGCCGTCGCGGATGGCAATCACATACTTTTGCTGGCCGAGCTTCGCGGCCAGCGGGGTAATTGACTGCTCAATAACCGCGACCATTGATTGATATAACGAACTCATGTGAACACCTTTTAGTGTGCCGCTTCGATGAGCGACAGAGCATAGTCCAGTACTTTATCGCCACGTTGCATACCGTAATCCATCATGTCGATGGGTTGGACCGGGATGCCCTTTGTAGCCGCCTTGTCTGAGAGTGTCTGTAACATGTACTTCACCTGGGGTCCGAGAAGGACAACCTGGTACTGCGGAAACTGCGTATCAAATTCGGAAACGCCATACGCGTCTATTTTTACCGGCAACCCGCGCTCTTTCGCGACATCGACCATTTTGCTGACCAGCAGGCTGGTGGACATCCCGGCAGAGCAACACAGCATAATCTTGAACATCGACAACCATCCTCTAAATGTAAAAAGTTATTGCGAGGATGATTGGACATTATACGGAAACCGGTTTCCATTTATAAAAGACAGAAGTGTGACAACCATCAAGATCCACTACTTATGACGCTAATTAACCAGATGCATGTCACATAATTTGCGCGTTTTGACATCATTTTGAGTTGAAATGGAAAATCGGTTTCCATGAAAAACGGAAAAGGATATACTCCATTCTGGCTATAATATGAGCCGTAGCGGTGATGGAATTTGCAGGTGCGAAGTAAGCCTGCCAGGGGAAAGAGATGTCGACAATCAATGATGTATCACGTCTTGCCGGGGTGTCTAAAGCCACGGTATCGCGAGTGTTGAGTGGGTCGCGTGGCGTAAAGGAAGCCAGCCGCCAGGCCGTTTTAAAAGCGGTTGATGAACTGAACTACCGGCCCAATGTAATTGCGCAGTCGCTGCTGAGCCAGTCGACGGGGTGTATTGGGGTGATTTGCGCGCAGGAGAATATTAACCAGACCACCGGTTATCTTTACGCGCTGGAAAAGCACCTCAGCCAGCATCAAAAACATCTGCTGTTGCGCTTCGCGCATACCAAAGCGGAAGTGATGCACGCCCTGGAAGAACTTTCCTGTGGGTTATGTGATGACATCCTGGTGATTGGCGCGCGTTTCCCGCTGGACGTCGAGATGGACAATGTCATTCTCGTTGACTGTATGGAGTCCGATAATTCCAACAGCATCCAGTTCGATCACGCCTTTGCCGCCGAAACCGCCTGTAACTATCTGACCAGCCAGGGGCGACGCCAGATAGCCCTGATCCATCCGCAAGGCAGCGGTTTCGCCGACCAGGTGTTGCTGGGCTATAAACACGCGCTGGAGAAAAATTTCCTGCCCTTTAATCGCAACCTCGTCTTTATGGATGCCACCTCCTCATCCGTTGCGCTGCAGGAGTTGCTTAACAATGCGAGCACGCTGAATTTTAACGCGCTGCTGGTGGCGGACGAACAGGAAGCTCAGCGGGTGATCCCGCAGCTGCAGGCATTTAATAAATCCGTGCCGGACGACATTATGGTCTTTAGCCTTGCCGGATCGCTGCATCTGCCGGGTATCCCGGTGATCCCGGCCATCGAATACTCGATGGATGCTATGGCGGCACGTATTGTGGGCTGGCTGACTGAGAAAACGCAGATGCTGGGGTCCTATGTTCTGCGCGGGGATTTGATTATTCCGGATGTACGAAAGCGCTAAAAAAAAGCGTGAAGCCTGGCTTCACGCTTAATAATCTTCCATACAATCCACCTGACTGACCGCGTCCCAGTAAGCATCCAGATTGTCGCGCTTCACGGCCGTGATGGCGTTTTTGATCAACAGTTGATTGGCCTCAGACGACAAAATCATCGCCTGCCAGGCTTTATCGCTCTGCTTTTTCTGGGGCGTGCAGGCCTTCTTCACATCTTTAAGGATCTGCTGCTTTATCTGGGCCTCTTTCACGGGATCGTCTTTTTCCTGGGCATGGACAAACGCGGCGAAGAGCAGACAAACGAGCAGGCAAACCAGGTGTGCAGCTTTCATCAAAATCCCCTTTAGACGTCACAGGCTTCCCATGAAATATATCGTTACATTCAGTGTAGCGACGCCAGCCGAAAGTATGAATTTTTGTCTACCTGCGTATGAGAACCCTGCACCTGCACCTGCACCTGCACCGGCGGTTATTGAATCCCTCCGCCCAGCGACTGCCACAGCGTAATACGGTTTTCAAAGTCGGTCTGCTGCAGGGCAATCAATGATGCCCGTGCCGACCACAGGGCGCGCTGCGCGGTGAGAACGGTCAGGTAATCACCCGCCCCCACCTGATAGCTGCGCGTTGCCACATCCAGCGTTTTTTGCTCTGCCGCCACGTATTCACGTTGGGCATCAAGCTCTTCACTCAGGGTTTCGCGGCGCGCCAGCGCATCGGCTACATCTTTGAACGCGCTCTGGATGGTTTTCTCATAGGTGGCAATCAGCCCTTTTTTCTCCGCTTCGGCATAGCGCAGTTGCGCCATGTTATTGCCGCCGCTGAACAGCGGCATGGAGATGGACGGCGCGAACGACCAGACCTTCATGCCGTGGCTGAACAATGACGAGAGCGAATCGCTGCCGACCCCGGCGCTGGCGGTAAGCGAAATCGTCGGGAAGAAGTTGGCGCGCGCAGCACCGATGTTGGCATTCGCGCTCAACAGGTTATGTTCAGCCTCCTGAATATCCGGGCGACGCAGCAGCGTGGCGGAGCTAACGCCCGCCGGGATCAGGGTGATGGCGTTATCGCTCAGGCTCTCCAGCGTACCGGGTAGCAGGTTTTCCGGTACCGTCTCGCCCGCCAGCAAATTCAGGGCGTTTTTGTCCTGCATCACCAGCGTCTGATAGCTGGCGACGCTGGCGCGGGCCTGCTGATAAACCGCCATTGCTTCGCTGACATCCGTTGCGGCGGCGACCCCAACGTCCTGCTGACGCTGCACAATCTTGAGCGAGTTCGCTGCGCTCTCCTGAGTGGATTTTGCCAGCGCCAGATTGCTGTTATCTGCTGCCAGAGTAATCCAGGCGGTGGTCAGCTCGCTGACCATTGTCAGGCGCGTGTTCTGCGCCGTGAACTCGCTGGCAAGCCAGGTTTCACGCGCGGCGCGCGAGAGGCTCTGGTTACGACCAAACAGATCCAGCTCGAAGCTGGAGACGGCGCCGTTAGCCTCATCGCTGGTGCTCACGCCGCTGGCCAGCGTGCGGCTGCGGGTATGGCTCAGGCTGGCATCCACCGACGGGAACAGAGACGAGCGCGTCTCACCATACTGGGCGCGGGCGGCGTCGATATCAGCAATCGCTTTTTGCACATCGCGGTTGCTGGTGAGTGCCATTGTTACCACCTTGTTCAGGCGGTGATCGTTCATCACCTGCTGCCACTGGCTGACCACGGCGGTGGCTTCGCCGTGGGCGCCCGGCAACGTGGCCGGGACGGGCGCGTCAGGACGCTGATAGGTAGGGTCTAACGAAACACAGCCTGCGCTCAGCAGGGCCAACACTAAAACAGATACACGAAACATTATGACCTCCGGTTTGCGTGCTTACCGGAGAAGAGACGTTTCACCAGTACGAAGAATAATGGAACAAAGAAGATGGCCAGCAGCGTTGCCGCGAGCGTCCCGCCGATGATGCCGGTCCCAATCGCCACGCGGCTGTTGGCGCCTGCACCGGTGGCGACGGCCAGCGGTGTTACCCCGGCGATAAACGCCAGCGACGTCATGATGATCGGACGCAGTCGCGTCTGAGCCGCACGCAGCGCGGCACGCGTCAGGGAGTAACCTTCCGCGACTTTCGCCTCCGCAAACTCAACGATCAAAATGGCGTTTTTCGACGACAGGCCGATGGTGGTCAGCAGCGCCACCTGGAAATAGACGTCGTTGCTCAGCCCGCGCAGCGAGGCGGCCAGCGCCGCACCCAGCACCCCAAGCGGGATCACCAGAATGACTGAAATCGGCACCGACCAGCTCTCATACAGCGCGGCCAGGCACAGGAATACCACCAGGATGGAGAGGGCATACAAGCTCATCGCCTGACCGCTCGCCAGTTTCTCCTGTAACGACAACCCGCTCCACGCCCAGGTTGTGCCGGATGGCAGGTTGTTCGCCAGCTGTTCCATCCGGGTCATCGCCGTACCGGAGCTGGCACCACTGGCGTTCTCGCCCTGAATTTCATAGGCCGCCGAGCCGTTGTAGCGCACCAGACTCTCCGGGCCATACTCCCAGCGCGTAGTGGCGAAAGCGGAGAACGGCGTCATGGTGCTGTCGCTGCCGCGTACGTACCATTTGTTGAGATCGGAAGGCACGGCGCGGTAATCGCTGTCTCCCTGGATGTAGACCTTTTTCACGCGGCCCCGATCGATAAAGTCATTCACGTAGGTTCCGCCCCAGGCGCTGGAGAGGGTATTGGTGACGTCGCTCAGGGAAAGCCCCAGCGATACGGCTTTGTTGTTGTCGATATCCACCTGCAGCTGCGGCATCTGCGGCAAATCATTGGCGCGAACGGCATGCAGGGAGGTGTCCTGATTCGCCTGGCCGATCAGCTGATTACGCATCTTCAGCAACGTGTCGCGATCGGTGCTACCGCTGGCCATGAGCTCGAAGGTAAAACCGTTGCTCTGGCCGAGACCGTCTACGGCCGGGGGCGTCATGGCAAAGACGGTGGCATCGCGAAGGGAGCCGAGTTCCTGAGTGGCGCGCAGGGCAATCGCCTGAGCGGTGTTCTCGTCGCCTTTACGCTCGGACCAGTTTTTCAGGGAGACAAACGCCATCCCGGCATTCTGGCCGCTGCCGCTAAAGCTAAAGCCCTCGACCGTAAAAATCACATCGGTGTTGGCTTTCTCTTTAGTGAGGAACCACTCGCGAACCTGACGACTGATCTCCGCGGTACGTACCGCTGTCGCACCGGCAGGCAGGGTGTACTGCACCATGATTTCACCCTGGTCCTCCGTGGGCAGGAAGCTGCCGGGCAGCTTCAGCATTGCCACGGCCATCGCGCCACAGAGCAGGGCGTAGACCACCAGCATGCCCGCGGAGCGGCGCAGCGCGCGCAGGACTTTATTCTGGTAGCCATGCTCGGTCTTACTGTAGAAGCGGTTAAACGCGCCGAAAAACCCTTTTTTGTGAGGAGGCGTATGGCGCAGTACCGAGCCGCAGAGCGCGGGTGTCAGGGTCAGCGCCACCACCACCGAGAGGATCATCGCTGAGATAATGGTGACCGAAAACTGGCGGTAGATGACGCCGGTTGAGCCGCCGAAGAAGGCCATCGGCAGAAACACGGCGGAAAGCACCAGTGCAATGGCGACCAGCGCACCGGAAATTTCGCCCATCGATTTTTCGGTGGCTTCGCGGGCGGGCAGACCTTCATCGCGCATAATGCGCTCGACGTTTTCCACTACCACGATGGCGTCATCGACCAGCAGACCTATCGCCAGCACCATCGCAAACAGCGTCAGGGTATTGATGGAATAACCGAACAGCGCCAGCACGCCAAAGGTGCCCAACAGAACCACCGGCACCGCCAGCGCGGGGATGAGCGTGGCGCGAATGTTCTGCAGAAACAGATACATCACCACCACCACGAGGATAATGGCCTCAAACAGCGTCTGAATCACATCTTCCACCGAGATCTTAATGAACTCGGTGCTGTCTTTCGGATAGGCCACGTCATAACCTTCCGGCATTGCCCGTTTGAATTCGGCAATTTTAGCTTTCACCGCGGTAGCGGTATTGAGCGCATTTGCGCCCGGCGAGAGCATCACCGCCATACCGGCTGCCGGGTGGCCATTCAGCCTGGCGGTAGCCGTGTAATCCTCGCTGCCCATCTCCACGCGCGCCACGTCGCCGATACGCACCACTGCGCCGCTGGACTGGCTCTTAACGATGATATTTTTAAACTGATCGACCGTCTGCAGGCGCGACTGGGCACGCACGGTGGCGGTCAACTGCTGGGTACCGGACGCGGGTAACGCGCCGATTTTACCGGCGGAAACCTGCACGTTCTGCGCTTCAATAGCGCTCTGAACGTCGGATGGCATCAGCGAGTACGACGCCAGCTTTGCCGGGTCAAGCCAGATGCGCATGGCGTATTCCGCACCAAACACCTGCAGGCTGCCGACGCCTTCTACGCGTGCCAGCGGATCCTGCATATTACTCACCAGCCAGTCGGCGATATCCGAACTGCTGGCATGGTCGGTTTTATCGTACACGCCCATGATCAGCAGGAAGTTACTCTGCGATTTTTGCACCGTAATGCCGGCCTGCTGTACCTCGGTCGGCAAGCGCGACTCGGCCTGCTGCACTTTGTTCTGCACCTGAACCTGCGCGGTATCCGGGTCAGTTCCCTGTTCGAACGTGACGGTGATGCTTACCGAGCCGTCCGAACTGCTGGTGGAGGTAAAATAGAGCAGGTTATCCAGCCCGGTCAGCTGTTGCTCAATGACCTGGGTGACGCTGTTTTCCAGAGTCTGTGCCGACGCGCCAGTGTAGGTGGCAGAGATTTTGATCGACGGCGGGGCGACGTCGGGATACTGCGCGACGGGCAGGGTACGGATCGCCAGCACCCCGGCGAGCATAATCAGAATAGCAATCACCCAGGCAAAAACCGGGCGACGCACGAAGAAGCGGGAAAACATCAGGCGTTTCCTCCCGCGGTTTTCATCTCTTCGGCGTTAACTTGCTGACCGGCGGTCACTTTATCGGTGCCCTCCACAATCAGCTTATCGCCAGCCTTCAGCCCACTCAGCACCAGCCATTTGTCACCGTAGGTGTCACCCGTTTCCAGCTGACGTTGTTCCACCTTATTGCCGGCCCCCACCACCAACGCGGTGGCGTTGCCTTTGGCATCACGGGTAATTCCCTGCTGCGGGGCGAGGATGGCCTCGCTCATTACCCCTTCATCCACTCTGGCGCGAACAAACATCCCGGGCAGAAGCTGATGCTGCGGGTTGGGGAAGACGGCGCGCAGTGTGACCGACCCGGTGGATTCGTCCACTGCCACTTCAGTCAGGGCCAGACGGCCTTTTTCCTGATAGGTGCTGCCATCTTCAAGGATCAACGACACGCTCAATGTCTCGCTGTTGCTGGCAAGCGTTTGTTTGCGTAATCGCAGAAGATCGGCGCTGGAGCGGGTTAAATCGACGTACATATTGTCCAGGCCGCGAATGGTGGCGAGTGCGGTCTCTTGCTGGGCAGTGACCAGTGCGCCGGGGGTGACCGAAGAGATGCCAATACGTCCGGCAATCGGGGCGGTCACCGTGGTCCAGTTGAGGTTAATGCGCGCGCTTTCCTGGGCTGCTTTTTTCGACTCCACGCTGGCCTTGTCCTGCGCGCAGGTGGACTTTGCATCTTCGGCATCCTGACGCGATACGCCGTCGTCTTTCACCAGTTGTGTATAGCGTTGAGCTTTCTGGCAATCGGCCTGCACCAGCGCCTGCGCCTGTTTCAGGGCCGCGGCGGCTTCATCGTAGGCGGCGCGGTAGCTGGAAGGGTCAATTTGATACAGCGCCTGTCCGGCTTGCACGGTATCGCCTTCGGTAAAGAGCCGTTTCTGAATAATGCCGCCCACCTGAGGACGCACTTCCGCGCTCATGGCGGCCGTGGTGCGTCCGGTCAGTTCACTGACCACGGAAACGGGTTGGCTCAGGAGCGTAACAATCCCCACTTGCGGGAGGGGATGTTGAGGAGCAGATGTTTGTGCATTATCGCACCCCGTCAGGAGGAATAATGCTGCGATGGAGGTTGTTATGGCTTTCATAATTTTTTCCAGGGTGAACGATGCCTGCCCTGTTAATGGCTTAACAAGGAAGGGGGCTATTTAAAGGCACAGCGATACCGCATCTCCGGCAGAGCCGGAAATGTTAATAAGGGAATAACGTCTTCCCGCTAATTATTCACATGCGATTACTTCGCAGAGAAAAGCATATTTAAAATATTTTGATAAAGAGGCTCTAATTGTTCAGAGGGTACGTTTAAGGGGGTGAGTCGACGGTAAATAGACCCCTCAATCATTACCGCAGTAATCTCCACGCAGCAGCGAATATGATCATCACTCAGGTGGGGAAACTGTTTTTTCAGGTGTGCGCAGGCATTAGCAAACATCCGCTTTTCCGCTTCGACCAGCATGGCCGCCACCTGGGGATTACGCGTGGCTTCAGCCGACATCTCAAGCATCAGCGCATCGTCATCTTCATTCAGGGTCTGTCGCCAGGCGAGCGCCTGAGGCATCCCCTCGACCAGCGTTTTACCCTGAATCTCTTCGATGCGTGAGTCGATGATACGGCGAATCATCTCTTCAATAATCGCATCTTTGTTACTGAAATAACGGTAGATTTGCCCGACGCTGAGCTTTGCCTCGCTGGCGATCTGCGACATGCTGGCCGCATGAAAACCGCTGGTGCGAAAGCACTGACGCGCGGCAGCGATGATGTCGTCCTGACGCTGTTTTTGGCGTTCTTCCAGTTTTGTGCTCATCGTCGGTTACCCTATAAAAGTGAGAATGATCGTTCTCATTATACGTTTCAGGTGCGTATTGGAAAGACTTTTTTTAAGTACTTATTGAATGAATATTTCAATGTTTAAAGAATGGAGAAAAAAAGGAGTTTTGATGAAGGAAAGGCTGTGCAATATTAAGATTGCACAGAAAATAAGGAGAAAAATATGCATCTGAGCACGACGGATAACGTCACACACGATGAAAAAGAAGAATTATTAACAGGGCTTCGCGCCTACAACGGACAATTTTTAGATCTCTCAAACTTTAGCGGCGACATTGGCGTTTATGTGCGAGACGATAAGGGCGTGATGCTGGGTGGGTTAATTGGCGTGCGCAAAGGCGACTGGCTAAACATCGATTTTCTGTGGGTCAGCGACACCGTGCGGGGATCGGGCGTCGGCAGCCAGCTTATCAAAACGGCGGAAGACGAAGCCCGACGCAAAGGCTGCACCCATGCGCTGGTGGATACGGTCAGCTTCCAGGCACGTCCATTCTATGAAAAGCAGGGCTATCAGCTGCAGATGTCGTTGCCGGATTATCCGTGCCCGGGTATGCAAAGGCATTATCTGACCAAATCCCTTTAACCGCCGATGCCGTTACCCATCACGGCCAGCGCGTGACGCACAATGATCTCTGGCGAGAGGGCGTGTAGCCTCTCGTCGTTGCGCATTCTTGAGAACGGCACCAGCACCAGGCTTAGCAGCGTGGTGAACAGCAGTTCTGGCGCGAGTGCCCGGTTCAGTTGCCCTTCCTGCTGCCAGCGTTTAAGGGTGGCGAGTGTTGCCTGGTATTTGTCGTCACCGAACCGCGCGTGCAGATGCGTGCGCAGTACAGGCATCTCCCCGATGACCTCCTGCATCCACAGCGGGGCAAACCAGCGGTGCTGCTCCGCCAGCTCGGCCAGTACCTTCACCATTTGCGTTAATGCGTTGACCGGCGAGTCGGGGTTTTCGGCGAAAATTGCGCCGATCCGGTTACGTAAGGGCAGGAAGCGCTCCTCAATCATCGCGTCGAGCAATTGTTCTCGTGAATTGAAGTAGTAATGCAGCATCGCTGGCGTTACGCCCGCTTCTTTGGCGATGGCGTTCAGCGAGGTTTGAGCGATCCCCTGGCGGGAAAAGAGGCTCAACGCTATATCCAGCAGCTGTTCGCGGCTGGCGGTTGCCCGCTTTCCGCCGCGTGGTCGACCGGGGCGGCGCGGTTCAGAATTGTCCTTATGTGCTGGCATAGTCGCAGGATCTCTTGATCTTATTCATCACTTACTTAAATATTAATTATCCAGTTAATTAATTTCAAGCGATCTCTTATGGAGTCCGACGTAATGACTCAACCTGCGCAAAACGCGCCGTCGATAAAGCTGCTGTTCAGCGCGTTGCTGCTGGTGATGCTGCTTTCGGCGCTGGACCAGACGATTGTTTCCACGGCGTTGCCCACCATCGTTGGGGAACTGGGTGGCCTGGATAAGCTCTCCTGGGTGGTGACGGCCTATATCCTCAGCTCGACCATTGTGGTGCCGCTGTACGGAAAATTCGGCGATCTGTTTGGGCGTAAAATCGTCCTTCAAATCGCTATTGTGCTGTTTCTGGCAGGGTCGGTGCTCTGCGGTCTGGCGCAAAACATGACCCAACTGGTGCTGATGCGCGGCCTGCAGGGGCTGGGCGGCGGCGGTCTGATGGTCATCAGTATGGCCGCCGTGGCGGACGTTATTCCGCCTGCGGAGCGTGGCCGCTATCAGGGGCTATTTGGCGGCGTGTTTGGTCTGGCGACGGTGATCGGGCCGCTTATCGGCGGGTTTATCGTGCAGCATGCCTCCTGGCGCTGGATTTTTTATATCAACCTGCCGCTCGGTCTCTTTGCCCTGCTGGTGATAGGCGCGGTGTTCCACGGCAGCGCACGGCGCAACAAGCACGAGATTGATTATCTGGGGGCGATTTATCTCAGCATGGCGCTGCTGTGTATCATCCTGTTTACCACTGAAGGCGGGACGATACGCCAGTGGAACGACCCGCAGCTGTGGTGCATTCTGGCCTTTGGCCTGACGGGTATCGCCGGGTTTATCTATGAGGAGCGTCTGGCCTGGGAGCCGATCATTCCGCTCTCGCTGTTCCGCGATCGCAGTTTTCTGCTCTGCAGCCTGATTGGCTTTATTATCGGGATGTCGCTCTTTGGCTCGGTCACCTTCCTGCCGCTCTATCTGCAGGTTGTGAAAGACGCCACGCCGACTCAGGCCGGTCTGCAGCTGATCCCGCTGATGGGCGGACTGCTGCTAACCTCGATCATCAGCGGGCGGATTATCAGCCGTACCGGAAAATACCGTCTGTTCCCGATCGCCGGTACGCTGCTTGGCGTGGTGGGTATGGTGCTGCTGACGCGCATCTCGATCCACTCGCCGACCTGGCAGCTGTACATTTTTACCGGCGTGCTGGGGATGGGTCTGGGGCTGGTCATGCAGGTACTGGTGCTGGCCGTGCAGAACAGCGTCTCTGCCGATCAATACGGGGTAGCGACTTCCGGGGTCACGCTGTTTCGTTCCATTGGCGGGGCCATCGGCGTCGCGCTGTTTGGCGCGGTCTTCACCCACGTTTTGCAATCGGGTCTGATGGACCGTTTACCGCAAGGGGCGGAGTTACCGCATGAGCTCAATCCTGCGGCCATTCACCGGCTGCCAGAGGCCCTGCGGCTCGATTACCTTGATGCGTTTGGCTCAGCCATTCACGCGGTGTTCCTGCTGGCGGCAAGCATTATGGTGCTGGCGTTTGTACTGTCGTGGTTTTTACGTGAAACGCCGTTACGCCGTGCGGGCATGCTCAGGTCGGATCAATAGCGCCCCCGCACATATAACTTATCCGTCTTATTGATGCTTTTTCGTTTTTTAGCCAGCCGTACCGTTGTCGATATAGTCACTGAAACGTTTATCAAAAGGATATGTCTCGTGAAACTTCGATTGGGTGCTCTGGTTCTCGCGGGCCTGCTGCTGGCAGGTTGCGATCAAGGCGGCAGCGATGCCAAACACATCAAAGTCGGCGTGATTAACGGCGCTGAGCAGGATGTCGCGGAAGTCGCTAAAAAAGTGGCGAAAGAGAAATACGGTCTGGATGTGGAACTGGTGGGGTTCAGCGGCTCGCTGTTGCCCAATGATGCCACCAGTCAGGGCGATCTTGATGCCAATGTCTTCCAGCATCGCCCGTTCCTGGCAGAAGATAACAAGGCGCATCACTACAAGCTGGTTGCTGTAGCGAACACCTTTGTTTTCCCGATGGCCGGCTACTCCCGCAAGATAAAATCCGTGTCTGAGCTGAAGGACGGCGCGACCATCGCTATTCCAAACGATCCGACCAACCTTGGCCGCGCACTGCTGCTGTTGCAAAAAGAGAAGCTGATTACCCTGAAGCCGGACGTTGGCCTGCTGCCGACGGCGCTGGATATCACCGCCAATCCGAAGCATTTGAACATCATGGAGCTGGAAGGGGCGCAACTGCCGCGCGTGCTGGATGATCCGAAAGTGGATGTTGCCATTATCAGCACCACCTATCTCCAGCAAACCGGGCTGTCGCCGGTGCATGACAGCGTGTTTATTGAAGATAAAAACTCGCCGTATGTGAATATCGTGGTGACGCGGGAAGACAACAAAGACGCGGAAAACGTGAAGGAATTTATCCAGTCGTATCAGTCGCCGGAAGTGGCGAAGGCCGCAGAGACCCTCTTTAATGGTGGCGCGGTGCCGGGCTGGTAGTCAGGACAAAGGCGTATAACAGTGTTATACGCCTTACCGGGTTATTTCAGGTTGGCTTTAAAGAACGAGGCCAGTTTTGCAAACGGGATCAGATCCGTGCGGTCATACAGGTCAACGTGGCCTGCATTCGGCACGATATACAGCTCTTTCGGTTCACCGGCGCGTTTATAGGCGTCTTCGCTAAACTCTTTCGAATGCGCTTTATCACCCGTGATAAACAGCATCGGACGCGGTGAAATGGTTTCGATATCGTTAAACGGATAGAAGTTCATAAACTTACCGATGCTGCTCATCATCGGTTTCGTCGTCAGCGCCTCTTTCTCGCCCTGTGGCGTGTACCCGCCGCGTTCGGTGCGATAGAAATCGAAGAACTCACGCTGGATAGCCGGCGTAGAATCATCCAGCTTATTTACCGTCCCGGGAATGTAGGCTGTCTCTGCACCCTGATACTCTTTCAGACGCTGCTCAGCGGCAGAGGCAATCATCGCTTTACGCTGTTCAACCGTCACGGAATGGTTGAGACCGTTGCGGAAGGCGGAGCCCATGTCATACATGCTGACGGTGGCGATCGCTTTCATGCGCGGGTCAATTTTCGCCGCGCTAATAACGAAGCTGCCGCTGCCGCAAATGCCCAGTGCACCGATGCGCTGTGGATCGACAAAAGACTGAGTGCTCAGATAATCCACGGCCGCGCTGAAATCATCGGAATAGATTTCTGGTGAGATCAGATGCCCCGGTTTACCTTCGCTTTCCCCCCAGAATGAGAGATCAATCGCCAGGGTGACAAAGCCCTGTTCCGCGAGCTTTTGCGCATAGAGACTGGCGCTTTGCTCTTTCACCGCGCCCATCGGATGGCCGACCACGATCGCCGGCAGTCTGGCGTTTTTATCCGCCTCTTTTGGCCTATACAGATTGCCGACGACGTTCATCTGATACTGGTTTTTAAAGGTCACCTTCTGCTGCGTAACCTTATCGCTTTTGTAGAAATTATCTGCGCCCCGGGACATATCGGCAGCGCTGGCGGCGAAGGCGCTGACTAACAGCCCGAGCGCCATGGTGAATCTTCTCATGATTAACTCCTGTGAAGTGTGTCGTTGTGTGAGGTGTAAAACGTGAACATGGCAGCGGCGATAAGCAGTACACCGCTGAGTGCAAAGGTGCTTTGCCAGCCGCTGTGGTCAAAGGCCAGGCCACCGAGCGTGGAGCCGAGCGCAATGGAGAGCTGCACCATTGCCACCATCAGTCCGCCACCCGCTTCGGCATTTTCAGGAAGCGTTCTGGCAACCCAGGTCCACCAGCCGACGGGGGCGGCCGTCGCGACCAGTCCCCAGAGGCCGAGCAGGGCGGTGACGGCGGCAAGGTGATGGCCGAAGGCCATCAGTGCCGCGGCAATCAGCGCCATCACCACGGGAATGGCGACCAGCGTGGTGTAAAATCCGCGGCGCAGAACCGTGCCGATCAGCAGGGTGCCGATAAAACCCGCCACGCCAATCACCAGCAGGATTAACGATAACTGCGTCGCGCTGGCGAAAGTCACGGTTTCCAGGAACGGACGCACGTAGGTAAACAGCGCGAACTGCCCCATGAAAAAGACGCCGCACGCGACCATTCCTTTTGCCACCAGAGGGTTTTTCAGCAGGCCGAAGGCGCTGGTGGACGACGCGGTGCGCTTTTCCACGGACATGGAAGGCAGGCTGAACCACTGCCAGATAAACGCGAGCAGGCTCACGGGCACCAGGCAGTAAAAGGCACCGCGCCAGCCGATTGTCGCCCCCAGCCAGCTGCCGAGCGGAGCCGCAACGACGGTCGCCAGGGCGTTGCCACCGTTAAAAATGGCCAGCGCACGTTGAACCTGATGCGGTGGCACAAGGCGAATTGCGGTCGCCGCGGAGAGCGACCAGAAGCCGCCAATGGCCACGCCAAGCAGTGCGCGTCCCAGCATATAAAGGGGATAGCTCTCAGCCACGGCGATAATCAGACCGGAGACGGCCATCAATGCCGTCAGGCCCAGCAGCAGCGATTTGCGGTTAATGCCTCCCGCAAGAGAAGAGAGAAACAGGCTGGTCAATACGGCCAGCGCGCCGGATATCGCGATCCCGAGGCCCGCCAGGCCTTCACTGACGGCGAGATCCCGCGAAACGGGCGTCAGCAGACTTACAGGCATAAATTCTGAGGCGACCAGCGTAAAAGCGCAGAGGGTCATTGCCAGCACGCCGCTCCAGCAGGCACGGGACTGGCGCGCTGATGTTTCGTTCACCATAGCGGACATCGTGTTTACCTTGTTATTCGTTCGGCCAGATTCGGACAAGCCGGGGCCGGGCGCTATTCACGGGAATAACGCATGCAGATGAAAGGTTGGAATGTGGTTGACGTCAGGTCACAGTGAAAATTTTACACGGCGGGTGTATTCTGACTAGCTAATCAATGCTTAATGAGCTTATAAGTGTGGCTTATAAATGAGGGTGTGATGAAGCGTAACCTGAACGATCTTTTTGCTTTTGTCACCGTGGCGCGTGAGGGCAGTTTTACCCGTGCCGCGGCACAGTTGGGCGTGACCCAGCCCGCGTTAAGCCAGGCCATAACCGGGCTGGAGAACCGGATGCAGATCCGCCTGCTGACCCGCACCACCCGCAGCGTTTCCCCCACCGCAGCCGGCGAACGCTTGCTTAACGCCATTGGCAACCGTTTCGATGAAATCGAAGCGGAGCTGGACATGTTGACGGAGCTTCGCGACAAGCCTGCCGGCACGGTGAGGATCACCTGTGGACCCGATGTGTTATCGCGCACTCTTTTGCCTAAGTTGACGCCACTTTTGCGGCAATACCCCGACATTCACATCGAGTTCGACGCCAATCACGGTTTTCGCGATATCGTTGCCGACCGCTTCGATGCGGGCGTTCGTATGGGAGATACCATCGATAAAGACATGATCGCGTTGCCGATAGGCCCGCAGTTGCGTATGGCCGCGGTCGCCTCGCCGGACTACTTCGCCCGTCATCCTGTTCCGCAAACGCCGCATGAGCTGACGCAGCACCAGTGTATTAACCAGAGGATGATTAAATCCGGCGGGATTTACGTCTGGGATTTTGATCAGGACGGTGGCGATCTGAACGTGCGCGTGAATGGCCAGCTGACCTTTAATACTTCCTGGCATATTGTCGAAGCTGCCCTGGCGGGATTCGGGATTGCTTTCCTGCCCGAAGACGAGTTTGGCGATCATATTGCTGAAGGCCGGTTAATCCGCGTGCTGGAACCCTGGTGTCTGCCCTTCCCGGGGTATTATCTCTACTACCCGAGCCGAAAGCAGCCGTCGCCGGCCTTTTCGCTGGTGGTGGATGCGTTGCGGATGCGATAACGTTGACCCGATTTCATCGATCATCGCCCTGTGGCCCACATCGTTACGCGCGGCATCGGGCTATTCTCCTCTTCACACTATGAGGAGAATACCCATGAACATCACCCAGATTCGTAATGCCACTCAGCTGATTACCTACGCCGGGAAACGCTTTTTAATCGACCCAATGCTGGCCCCGAAGGGCGCTTATCCGGGCTTCCCCGGCACGGCGCACGCGGAGATCCGCAACCCGATGGTCGAGCTACCCGTTGACGTCAACACGCTGCTGGAGGCGGATGCCGTGATCGTCACCCATACCCATGACGATCACTGGGATCGCGCCGCAGTCGAACTGATCGGCAAAGATAAACCTGTCTTTGTGCAGAACGACAGCGACGCCGCGCTGCTACGCAGCCAGGGATTTACCCACCTGACGGTAATGACCGAGGAGACGGCGTTTGGCGATATCCGGATCGCGAAAACCCGCGGCGGCCAGCACGGTACCGATCGTGCTTACGCCGTGCCGGAGCTGGCGGAACGGCTGGGTGAAGCCTGTGGCGTGGTTTTACGTCATCCTGATGAGAAGACGCTCTACATTGTCGGGGATACCATCTGGCGTGATGAAGTGGCAGCCGATCTGCATAAGCATCAGCCGGATGTGGTGGTGCTTAACGCGGGCTATGCTCACGTCATCGGGTTTGGGCCGATTATCATGGGCCAGGAAGATGTGCTCAACGTCCACTTCCTGCTGCCGCAGGCGAAAATTGTGGCGACCCATATGGAGGCCATCAACCACTGTCTGTTGACCCGCCATGCGCTGCGTGAGTACGTTGACGCGAACCTGATTGGAGATGCGGTGAGCATTCCCGAGGATGGTGAAACCGTTATATTCTGAGCATCACCAGGGGAAAGGAGAGATACATGGCGCTAATCAACGTCGCGATTGTTGCGGTAGACGGGTTCAGCCCGTTCCACTACTCCGTTCCCTGCATTTTGTTTGGTGATACGGTATCCGGCGAAAAGCGCTTTAGTGTGTTGATCTGCGCCGAAAAACCCGGATTACTGACATCCAAAGACGGGTTTGCGCTTAACGCGACTCACGATTTCTCCGCCATCGGCCAGGCAGATATCGTCGTGGTGCCTTACTGGCAGCATGTCCAGCAACGCCCGCCCCAGACGCTTCTCGACAGCCTGGTCCAGGCCAGAGACAACGGGGCGGAGATCGTCGGGCTTTGTCTGGGGTCGTTTGTGCTGGGTTATGCGGGCATTCTCGACGGTAAACGCGCGGCCACGCACTGGGAGTTTGAACATCAGTTTCAGACGCTTTTCCCGGACGTAAAGCTGGATATCAATGCGCTCTACGTCGATGATGGCAATATCATCACCTCTGCGGGTACCGCTGCCGCGCTTGACTGCTGCCTGTACATCATCCGCCAGCGCTTTGGCAGCGTGGTCGCTAACCAGATTGCCCGCCGTATGATCGTGCCGCCACACCGCGAGGGGGGGCAGGCACAGTTTATTGCCCAGCCGGTACCGAAAGATACCCGTGACGGACGAATCAACTCCCTGATTGACTATCTCCAGCAGCACATTGCCGAACCGCATAATCTGGACTCGCTGGCAGAGGTGGTATCGATGAGCCGCCGCACGCTTACCCGCCATTTTGTAAAAGCCACCGGGATGAGCGTGGCTGACTGGCTGACCACCGAGCGCCTGCGGCGCAGCCAGATACTGTTAGAAGCCGGGAATATGCCCATTGAAAGCGTGGCAGAGCTGGTAGGGTTTAACTCTGCGGTGACCTGGCGCCAGCAATTTAAGGCGCGTTTTGGCGTGAGTCCGGCAGAGTGGCGTAAGACTTTTCGGCTTCGTCATTAATTTATTACTGCTTCCTCGGCGATGCGGCGTTCGATACCCGCTATGTTTCCAACGTGGTACTCGACCAGACCGATAACCGCTACCTGAACGGTATCGGCTCCGATCTGGATCGGATGCGCTATCTGATGGATAACGCCGCGGCGGCGCAGCAGTCGCTGGGCCTGCTGTTTGGCGTCTCGCTGACTGAGGATCAGATTGCTGCGCTCGACCACAGCTTACTGTGGTGGGAGAAGGCCACCGTCAACGGCGAAACGGTTCTGGAGTCATTGAGTTCTGAATATTTCGGAAGCAAAGGACAGGCTGCCACTGAGGCTATACAAAACAAATTAAGCGAGAAAAATAATGTTTACTACGAGGATAAAATTATTCCTATTGCTGGTAGCTGTTTGGATCGCTGGCATTTTTGCCACGCTTTTGTGCGGCCGTTTGCTGATAGCCTTTGTTACCTATTTTTTCATCGGGCAATTTGATTTTCCAATGAGTGATCTTGTTGAAGCTGTTAACCTTTCCATTAGTGGTGGGGTAATCATTGGAGGAATACAATGCTTTATGTCGAAAGAAAAGAATCCACCCCGGTGAGCAGGAGATGAGGATATAGAGTTACTCCAGCCTGTCCACCCTCGTCTCCCCCTCCACCATCGACAGCTGATACAGCGAAAACGACCGCTGCTTCTCAATCAACTTCGCCAGCTCCGGCGAGTGGCTGGTGAGCCAGATCTGCGAGTAGCGGCTGGCCTCGGCGATTAAGCTTGCCAGCGCGGGCAGCATCTGCGGGTGCAGGCTATTTTCCGGTTCGTTCAACGCGATAAAGGCCGGTGGGCGCGGGCTTAACAGCGCTACCGCCAGGCACAGGAAGCGCAGCGTCCCGTCGGAAAACTCCGCCGGTTCCAGCGGCCTGCTCAGCCCCTCGCGCTGCATCATCATGCGAAAGCGGCCGCCGGTGTTGTCGCTGTAAAATTCGCAGCCGGGGAAGGCCTGGTCGAGAATGCGCATCAGCAACATTTCATCGCCAATCTCGACAATGGTTTGAAATGCGGCCGCCAGGTTGGCGCCGTCGCTGGCCAGTACCGGGGAGCGGAAACCGACCTGCGGGGCACGCATCGCCGAGCCGGATGAGACGGAAAATTCATGGTAAAAGCGCCAGTTACGCAGGGACTCCCGCATCTGCGACACTTCCGGGTAGAGATGCGGTTCGCCGAGCTGCCCGAACACCGATTCGTTTTCATACAGCGTGCCGCTGTGAGTCACTTTTTCGTGGTGCACGTTGTTGAGAAATACCGCCTGATTCCTGCGCTTCATCAGCTGTGATGAAGGGCGACGGCGCTGACCGGTAAGCCAGATGGACTCTTCTTTAATGACCGGATCGAGCTGAAACTGGGAGGGATAGGGCAGTTGCTCGACAAAGCCCACCTGCAGCTCGTACTCGTAAGTGTCCGTTTCCACCGCGAGGTTCATCCGCCGGAGCTGGTCGCTACGGGTCTTACCTGCCCAGAACACCTTCAGAATACCGCCTTCATTTGCCAGCGCCTGGGAGAACTGCCCCTGCGCCGCGCTGTGCATCAGGTATATCGCCTTGTAGATATTCGATTTCCCGGTACCGTTGGGGCCGAAGACGATATTGAGCGCTTCCAGCTCCAGCGACATGTCGCGAATCGAGCGGTAGTTTTGGATATGCAGGCTTTTGATCACAGGCAGGCTCCTTTTTTGCACTGTAGGCCTGTATATAATTACAGTCTTTAAGGTTAAATGCAAAAAAAGAGACGACAGTGAGGGTGTCGTCTAAACGGGGTACTGCTTTGGGCCTCTGAGGGTCAATGGGGCCTTCGCATTTTTATGATCACTTGACTGCCAGACGCAGACCCAAATCATCAGGATAGGGATCAAAGTAGTTTTGCGTCATCAGATACCGGTCAGGGTATTCGGCCAGGTAGTGCTTCAGCAGCGTGATCGGCGCGAGGATGGGCAACTGCCCGTTACGGTAGTGCAGGATCACGTCGCGAAGTTCGCCGCGCTGGCGGCTGTTGAGCTGGTTACGGAAATACCCCTGAATATGCATCAACACGTTGGTGTGATTTTTCCGCGAGGCAGGTTTTTTCAGGATGGTCATCAGCTTTTCGCGGTACGCCACAAAGAAGGCGTCCAGATCTTCCCACTCGTGCAGCGTGGCAACGAACGGGCCGATTTCACGATAACCCGCCTGATGGTGCGCCAGCAGCTGAAGTTTGTAGCGGCTGTGGAAGTCCAATAGCGCACGGCGCGTCAGACCCTGGGCGCGCAGTGTGTTCAGTTCATGAAGCGCGAAAACACGCTCAACAAAGTTTTCCCGCAACACCGGATCGTGCAGGCGGCCATCTTCTTCCACGGGTAACCACGGCAGGGTTTCAAGGAGGGTGGCAGTGAACAGCCCGACACCCTCCTTGCGGCCCCGGTTGCCGTTTTCATCATACAGCCGCACGCGTTCCATGCCGCAGCTGGGGGATTTTGCACAGACGATAAAGCCCGCCAGATCGCCGATTTTAGGCAGATAATCTGCCGTAAAGTCAGCCATCTTTTGCGTGACGTCTTCGTGCGGGGCGTGGCTAAAACGCATCTGGGTTTCACCGCTGTCCGTCACGATAAGACGCAGTGCAGGGCGTGGCGTCGGCAAGCCGATGGCCATCTCAGGGCAGACGGGCCTGAAATTCACCCACTGGGCCAGTTCGTCCATGACAAAGCCCATACGCTTATGTCCGCCGTCGAAGCGAACGGCGGAACCGGTCAAACATCCGCTAATACCGATTACAGGTTTCATTGTCATGGTGTGTGTCTCCAGTTCGTATATCTAAAACTTACACAACATGAGTAATTTGTCCAAGTATTGGCGGAGTTATTTTTTATTATCCTTTAGAATCAATGCGGCTTAACTGCCCTTGTAGGTCGAGTAGCCGTACTGGCTCAGCAGAAGCGGGATGTGAAGTTTCTCGTTGGTTCGGGTCACGGTAAATAGCACTGGGATCTCCGGGAAGAAGGTGTCCAGCTTTTTGCCGTGGAAGTAATCAGCGGTTTTAAAGGTCACTTTATACACGCCTGGCTGCATGTCCTGATCCTGCGGATAGAGTGATTTGATACGTCCGTCGTGGTCGGTTTTGCCGCTGGCAATCTGGGTCCATGTGTTCTGCTGCTGCTTCTCCAGCGTGACGGTAACGTCAGATGGTGGCATCCCGGTTTGCTGGTCGAGAATATGTACGCTCAGGGTGCCGGCAGGGGCGCTAAACGCGGCAGGGGTAAAGGCCATGGCGGCCAGCATCAGCAGAGGGGTTGTTTTTTTCATTGTGTTTTCCTGTGGGGTTGTCAGTCACAGGAAAACGTTAGCATTTGCGGGACGGAAAAATATTCAACTTTTCGTGAAGTTTACCGCAGGAGAAAATAATCAGAGGATAATCACTTCAAGGGATACCTGCTGCTGCCACTGCGCCACCTGCTTTTTCCGTGCGGCGGTCAGTTTACCACTGGTCACCAGAAGCCATTTGCGCTCGGGGAAAATTTCAGGCGCCAGTGACGTGGAGGGGGTAGGCAAAATATCGATACGGTGTCCTTGTCCGGTACGCGTCAGGGCCTCGAGCCAGATTTCACATGGGTCATTCAGGTACCAGCCACTAAGCAGGATGTTATCACCCGGCGCTTTTTTGTCGCCTTCAAGGCAGAACGAGGCGTAGGCGATGATAATGCCGTCGAGGATCTCGCGCAGGGTCATGGCGGCAGGGATGTTGGCTGACATCTGGCTGCGCAACGGACGCAGCACATTTGCAACCAGCTCTGGCCTGGGGTATTCGCGGCCGGCGTCGTAAATCATCTGGCGCAGGGACTCAATTTTCCCGTCCTGCAGGCGTTGCAGCATGGTCTCAAGCAACGTTTGCCAGTTGTTGGTCCGGCGCGGGACGGGGCGTTCCAGTAGCGGTTTGACCTGGCCGATGGGCACACCTTTTTTCACCCAGTCGAGGATTTTCAGTGCCTGCTGGACGTCCTCATCACTGTACTGGCGATGGCCGCCCTCCGTGCGCTGTGGCTTGAGTAAACCATAGCGACGCTGCCATGCCCGCAGCGTCGTGGCGGTGATCCCGCTGAGTCTGGCGAATTCGCCGATGGAGTAAGCCATGTCCGTGTCCAGAGTGGAGGAATACTCTCAATATACTACGAATTTTCCCTCACGGGATGAAGCGCCGTAACGGTGCACTACACTTTACTTCCAACCGTGCAAATGAAAGGAATTCTCATGAAACTATGGCCTGTTGTGACTGGTGTCGCCATTGCCCTGACTCTGGTGGCCTGCAAATCCCCTATGCCACCGAAAGGCGTAAAGCCCATTTCAAATTTTGAAGCCAGCCGCTATCTCGGCAAGTGGTATGAAGTCGCCCGCCTGGAAAACCGCTTCGAACGCGGGCTGGAGCAGGTGACCGCCACCTATGGCGAGCGCAGCGACGGTGGCATCAGCGTGCTTAACCGGGGTTTCGACCCGGTCAAAAACAAGTGGAATGAGAGTGAAGGCAAAGCGTACTTTACCGGCGAACCGACGACGGCAGCGCTGAAGGTGTCGTTCTTCGGCCCCTTCTACGGCGGCTATAACGTGATCAAGCTGGACGATAAGTACCAGTATGCGCTGGTGAGCGGGCCGAACCGCGACTATCTGTGGATCCTGTCTCGTACGCCGAGGATTCCGGATGCCGTGAAACAGGACTACCTGAATACCGCACGCAGTCTGGGCTTCAAGGTTGATCAGCTGGTGTGGGTTAAGCAGTGAAGATCGTGCTTTCTTCGTAGGGTTTTACTGGCTCGCCTGGATAGACTTCCGTTAAAAGCTCAACGGGAGACGACGACATGAACTGGCAGCCTTTTCGCGGCGACGCACCGGAAAATATGACCATTTTCAGTGCGTCATTTCCGGATATTAGCGACCAGTGGCCGATGAAGGACGACACTGCCCGTGAGATCAATTCGATTAACCGGGCGTTGAAAGCCGACCCGGCGCTTCGTCCTCCGTTGATTGAATACGAAGAGGGGGGACAGGCCGTGCTTGTCCCACAGAACCGTTATTCCGGGCAAGCCTACCGCAATCGTCCGGCGCTCACCGCGTGGCGTACCCGGCTGGTTCCCTCTGCGCTGGCGCTTTTTGTGGTGCAAAACCCGCTGGAGGAGCGCCTGCCAGACGGAACCCGAATGGACAGCGACAGCCGCCAGTGGTTTATCCATGCGAACGATGCCATTGGTGTGCGCTCCCGTGCAAAAGTACTGGCTGCGATGGTGGATAAATACATCCGCAACGGGAACGATAACAATTGGGTGAGCCTGGCGAGCGGGGCTGCAATTCCCGTGCTGGAGGCGCTGCGCGAGGCGAAGCTCGAAGGCCAGCAGGTGTATCTGACGCTGGTGGATAAAGACCCTGTGGCGCTCAGTTGGGCCGAAACCATGGCGGCGCAGGAAGGCATTATCGTGGGTGAACAGCTGACCCTGCTCAGGCGCAACTTGCTCCATACGCTGGTGCGTAACGAAGATTTACTGCATGAGCTGGGCGAGCATCAGGCCGAACTGGTGGATGCGCTGGGGATTTTCGACTATTTCAACGATGCCGATGCGGTGATTTTCCTCCAGCGTGCGCTGCGGCTGATAAAGCCCGGCGGGGCGGTGATTGTCTCGAATATGCTGGCCAGCAGCCCACAAATCGATTTTATTTTGCGCTGTATCGGCTGGGAGGATATTTACCCGCGGACGCTCCGGCAGCTGCAGGATATTCATATCGCGGCAGGCGTGCCGGTGGAAAACGTCACCGTGGTGGTCCCGAAAGACGGGGTGTATGCGGTGATGGAGATTAAGGTGGGGGATGACAAACCGCACGGTCAGTTCCCTCTCCATGAGGGAGAGGGCTAGGGTGAGGGGGGACAGGGCGCTAGAATATTTACCGTTCCTCAGTTGTTCGGTTTACCCGAACAACTACCATGAAGGATTAGCTGGTTTCTTTATTCTCAATGTCTGTTAGGGATTCTTGCATTTCATGCTCTATCTGCTGACCAGTCTCCTGAACCAACTTCCGGGCCATTTCCTTGATACGCTCTCGACTTTCACAGGTTCGAGAGTTTATTACTTCATTTAAGGTCTTCATTTTATTGCCTCCATGCTTCTGGATACTTGATTTAATCTCTGCACTCTATAATGATCCCCCTCATGAAAATCGAAACCGCACACCCCTCACACTTCGAACGCCTGGTCGCGATCTGGGAATCCTCCGTCCGCGCCACCCATCACTTTTTACAGGAAAGCGATATTGCGGCCCTGCGTCCGTTATTGCTCAATGCCTATCTGCCCAATCTCAAGGTTATGATTGCCCGCGATGAAGCGGGTGTTATTCATGGCTTTTTAGGCGTCGATGAAAACCGCATTGAAATGCTGTTTGTTGATGCGGCGAGCCGGGGGAAGGGCGTGGGTAAATTACTGCTGAATTATGCCATTGCGCATTTTGGTGCGAATGAAGTGGATGTAAACGAGCAAAACCCGCAGGGCGTTGCGTTTTATCAGCATATGGGGTTTGTGCAGGTGGGGCGCTCAGAACTGGACGGACAAGGGAATGCATTTCCGTTGTTGCATATGTGGTTGGGTGAGTGAATGCTAACTTAACGCAGATATCCTACTCGTTAGATATAAAATGCAACGCGTTTTGTCGTTCAGGAATTAGACCTCACGATTAAAGTTTGGCTACCGTAATATAACCGAACAAATCAATATCAACCTAATTAATTAGTTTAAACACATGGATAAAGTTAAGGCCTGAATATTTGTGGGTGAGAAAACTAAAAAGGATGACTTAAAAATTACTGAAAAGCAGAAGAGTCACATAAAAAATTTTAGTGAATAGATTTAATTATTATTTAGGTTTAAAGGTGGAACAAATATGAGAATAATCTCTTCAAAGAATTTTGGCGGAAGATCACAGGAGTCGAACCTGCCCGGGAACGCTGGCGTCCCCAACTGGATTTGAAGTCCAGCCACCTCACCGGAGATGACGATCTTCCGCGCCTGCATTGCTACATGGAGGCGGGGCGCATTATAGCTACTTTCAGGCATTTACCACATACCCCGGCACACTTTTTTCACCTCTCTTTTGACCTTAACACCCCTGTTTCAGTTAATTCCTAAGAAAATCCTCAGGTTAGCATTTCGTGCTCGTCAATATTTACCGCGATCACAAAAAACAAGAAACGTAACCAGCTAACCAGAAAACGCAATACCCGCTCCTGAAACAATGGTTTAAAAATCTGTAACCGGTCTCAGCGCCCCCTACAGCGTGAAGGATAAAAAAATGAGCGACGTATTGTCAGTAAAAGAGAAGATTGGCTACGGCATGGGTGACGCCGCCAGCCACATCATTTTTGATAACGTTATGTTGTACATGATGTTTTTCTATACCGATATCTTCGGCATTCCTGCCGGGTTTGTCGGCACGATGTTCCTGCTGGCACGTGCGCTGGATGCGATTTCGGACCCGTGCATGGGCCTGATCGCCGACCGTACCCGCAGCCGCTGGGGTAAATTCCGGCCGTGGATACTGTTCGGTGCTATCCCGTTCGGCATTGTCTGCGTGCTGGCCTACACCACGCCGGACCTCAGTCTCAACGGCAAAATGATCTATGCCGCCATTACCTACACGCTGCTGACGCTGCTCTATACCGTGGTTAACATCCCTTATTGTGCACTGGGCGGGGTGATCACCAACGACCCGACGCAGCGTATCTCTCTGCAGTCCTGGCGCTTTGTGCTGGCGACCGCGGGCGGCATGCTCTCGACGGTACTGATGATGCCGCTGGTTAACCTGATTGGTGGCGATGACAAAGCGTTCGGTTTCCAGGGCGGGATCGCCGTGC
Source organism: Enterobacter sp. PTB (assembly GCF_051130085.1). Taxonomy (NCBI): domain Bacteria; kingdom Pseudomonadati; phylum Pseudomonadota; class Gammaproteobacteria; order Enterobacterales; family Enterobacteriaceae; genus Enterobacter; species Enterobacter sp. PTB. The sequence continues at coordinate 128,648 of NZ_JBDKEE010000007.1, read as the reverse complement.
TGTCGGTGGTCGCGTTCCTGATGCTGGCGTTCTGCTTCTTCACCACCAAAGAGCGCATCCAGGTGCCGCCGAGCACCACCTCCATGCGCGAAGACCTGCGAGATATCTGGCACAACGACCAGTGGCGTATTGTTGGTGTGCTGACCATTCTTAATATCCTCGCCGTCTGCGTGCGTGGCGGTGCGATGATGTACTACTGCACCTGGATCATGGGCTCGCCGGAAATCTTTGTCGCGTTCCTCACCACCTACTGTGTCGGCAACCTGATTGGCTCTGCGCTGGCGAAACCGCTCACCGACTGGAAATGCAAGGTCAGCATCTTCTGGTGGACCAACGCCGCCCTGGCAGTGGTCAGCGTGGCGATGTTCTTCGTTCCCATGCATGCCACGGTGGTGATGTTCACCTTCATCTTTGTGATTGGGGTGTTGCATCAGCTGGTGACGCCGATCCAGTGGGTCATGATGTCCGATACCGTCGACTACGGCGAATGGACCAACGGCAAGCGTCTTACCGGCATCAGCTTCGCGGGCACGCTGTTTGTGCTGAAACTCGGCCTGGCGCTGGGCGGGGCGATGATCGGCTGGATGCTGGCAGGGGGGGGTTATGACGCCGCAGCTAAAACCCAGAACAGCGCGACCATCAGCATCATTATCGGCCTGTTCACCCTGGCCCCGGCAGTCTGCTACGTGCTGAGCGCCATCATCGCCAAACGCTACTACACCCTGAAAACGCCCTTCCTGACCAAAATCATGAGCGAGCTGGCACACGGCGCGCGCCGCAATCAGCAGGAGTTTGACAACCTGCCGGTGAGTAAAGAATTACAGAACTAAGAGGACGAGAGTATGAAAATCAGTGATGGAAACTGGCTCATTCAACCGGGCCTGAACGTCACCTGCCCGGTTCAGGTGTTCGATGTAGAGCAGCAGGGCAATGACCTTGTGGTGTACGTGGCGCCGCGTGATGTACGAGAACGTACCTGGCAGCTTGATACCCTGATGTTCACCGTCCGTCTTTTCTCCCCGCAGGAAGGGATTGTTGGCGTGCGTATCGAGCACTTCCAGGGCGCGCTGAACAACGGTCCGCACTATCCTCTGAATGTCATCAAAGAGGTGAACGTTGAGATTGAAAACAATGACGAATTTGCTGAGCTGAAAAGCGGTCACCTCAGCGTGCGCGTCACCAAAGGCGAGTGCTGGGCGCTGGATTTTCTGCGCAACGGACAGCGTATTACCGGCAGTCAGCTGAAAAACAACGGTTACGTGCAGGATACCCGTACCGATCGTCATTATGTTTTTGAGCGTCTGGATCTGGGCGTAGGTGAAACGGTCTACGGCCTCGGCGAGCGCTTTACCGCGCTGGTGCGTAACGGCCAGACGGTCGAGACCTGGAACCGCGACGGCGGCACCAGTACCGAGCAGTCATACAAAAATATCCCGTTCTATCTGACCAACCGCGGCTACGGGGTGCTGGTGAATCACCCGGAAAACGTCTCGTTCGAAGTGGGTTCGGAGAAAGTCTCCAAAGTGCAGTTCAGCGTCGAAGGGGAGTATCTGGAGTACTTCGTGATCGACGGCCCGACGCCAAAAGAGGTCCTGAATCGTTATACGTGCTTCACCGGGCGCCCGGCACTGCCCCCGGCGTGGTCCTTCGGCCTGTGGCTCACCACTTCGTTTACCACTAACTACAATGAAGCCACGGTGAACAGCTTTATTGATGGCATGGCCGAGCGCGACCTGCCGCTGCATGTCTTCCACTTCGACTGCTTCTGGATGAAGGCCTTCCAGTGGTGTGATTTTGAGTGGGACCCGGTGACCTTCCCGGATCCGCAGGGGATGATCCGCCGCCTGAAGGAGAAAGGGCTGAAGGTTTGCGTGTGGATTAACCCGTACATCGGCCAGAAGTCGCCGGTATTTCGCGAACTGAAAGAGAAGGGCTACCTGCTCAAGCGCCCGGACGGCTCCCTGTGGCAGTGGGACAAATGGCAGCCGGGCCTGGCGATTTATGACTTCACTAACCCGGACGTGTGCCGGTGGTATGCCGACAAGCTGAAAGGCCTGGTGGATATTGGCGTCGACTGCTTTAAGACCGACTTTGGCGAGCGCATCCCGACGGACGTCCAGTGGTTTGACGGTTCCGATCCGCAGAAGATGCACAACCACTACGCATACCTTTATAACGAACTGGTGTGGAACGTACTGAAAGAAACGGTGGGCGCGGATGAGGCGGTGCTGTTTGCCCGCTCGGCGTCGGTAGGTGCGCAACAGTTCCCGGTGCACTGGGGTGGCGACTGTTACGCCAACTACGAGTCGATGGCGGAAAGCCTGCGCGGCGGGCTGTCGATTGGTCTGTCCGGCTTTGGCTTCTGGAGCCATGACATCGGTGGATTTGAGAACACCGCGCCGGCACACGTCTACAAACGCTGGTGCGCGTTTGGGCTGTTATCCAGCCACAGCCGCCTGCATGGCAGCAAATCTTACCGCGTACCGTGGGCGTACGATGATGAGTCCTGCGACGTGGTGCGTCACTTCACTCGGCTGAAATGTCAGATGATGCCGTATCTCTATCGCCAGGCTGCCCTGGCTCGCGAGTATGGCACACCGATGCTGCGGGCGATGATGCTGGAGTTCCCGGACGATCCGGCATGCGATTACCTCGACCGTCAGTACATGCTGGGGGAGTCGGTGATGGTAGCCCCGGTGTTTTCTGAGGCCGGTGACGTGCAGTTTTACCTGCCGGAAGGGCGCTGGACCCATCTCTGGCATAACGATGAAATCGAGGGCAGCCGCTGGCATAAACAGCAGCATGATTTCCGCAGCCTGCCGGTCTATGTGCGCGATAACACCCTGCTGGCGTTGGGCAACAATCAACAGAAACCGGACTACGCCTGGAACGAGGGGACAGCTTTCCAGCTGTTTAACCTGGGCGATGGCGCGATGGCGGTGAGCGAAGTGCCTGCGGCGGACGGTTCTGTGGCATTTACGCTGAAAGCCACACGCAGTGGCGACACCGTGACCATTACCGGCACAGGTGACGCACGAAACTGGTCGGTCTGCTTGCGCAACGTGCAGAAACTGAGTGGCGTAAAAGGCGGCTCAGAGGCCGGAAGTGAGTGGGGCGTGGTGGTGAAAACGGAGGGTAATGAGGTGGTGGTACACCTTTAATTTTCCTCACCCTAACCCTCTCCCCAACGGGGGGAGGGAAGGGTTTGCTTCTTCTTCCTTTCAGGGAGAGGGCTGGGGCGAGGATAGTGTCGACACCTCTCCCCCCGTCATCGTCTGTTGCACCTGCTGTTTATCCATATTTACCGCGTTCAGTTTCCCGTTAACCGTCGGTTTCAGCGGTGCGTTGGCCTGCACGCTGCCGCTGGCGGTTAGCTGGATATTGCCATCACCGCCAATGGGTAGCGCCGGCCAGCCCCACGCCTGCAGCACGTTGAGCGGCACGCCGCGTCCGTTCAGGCTGATTGTGGTCTGCCGTGGCGGAAGCTGTGAAACCGTCGCCGTGGCTTCCAGAATGCCTTTTTCGGTGAAAGCGCTCAGGTCGGTAATGTTTACCGTTGAGGCGTTAGCGTTCAGCGCCAGCGACGGACGACGCACGTCCACGCGGTTAAAGGTCGCCGCCGCGCCGTTCAGCGTTGCGCTGCCACCCCATACGCCCCACTGGCGATCTTTCGCCAGCTGCAGGTTCGCACCATAGCCATCAAGAGAGGTGATTTGCCACGGGAAGGCCGGGTCGATATCGATAACCAGGTTGCGGCTCAGGCCGAATTTTTTCAGCGTCAGGCTGTTCAGCCATTCCGGTAACGGCTCCATCCACAGCGTTTTCCAGTTCTGCGGCAGGGTGTATTCCAGCCCGGCGATGGCGACATCGTCCAGCACCAGCGCGTTACCTTCGCGCAGCCAGTTACCGGAAGCGCGTACCATGCCGCCCTCCCAGCGGGAGGTAAACTGGCGCAGCGCCACGCCTTGCGGGGAGAACTCCGCATTCATGATCGGGTCAAACAGATGCAGAGAGCCATAAATAAACTCGCTGGCGTTCATGGACAAACGCCCCTCCTGACTTTGCCAGTCGCCTTTGCTGAGTGTCAGGTTGCGCAGGCTTAAATCGAGATCGGTCACCGCCCAGTCCGGCCCCTGCAGGCGTGCGTCAGTCACTTCCAGACGACCAATCTGCAGCGAGGGAATGGTGGTCAGAGGCGCGAAGAAATCCACCAGTGACTTATCGCTTTGCAGGCGGATCTCATTCAGACGCATAGTGTCGATAATCCAGCTGCCGTCAGCGTTGCGCAGGGCGGACCCGGTGAGCGAACCGCGCGCCATATCGGCACCAATGGTGTTCAGCACCACCTCTTTGCCGTTGAGCTGCCCCTGGATCAGCACGTTGGTGGCCGGCACGCCGTTCAGGGTAAGCGAGCCTGCGCTCACCTGGATCTGTGCGTTTTTACCCAACACATTGCCTGCTTCTGGCTGCCACGGGCTGACGCCGCCCGTCACTTTCTGTGCGCTGAGATCCCATTCCGTATTGGGGCTGTTAAAGGCCATGTTGTTCAACTGCAAACGGTCCGCCTGGAACGGGAGCGGTGCCGTCTGAGGAGAAAGATTAAGCGTGCCATCGAACAGGGTAATGGTGTCCATGTGCAGCGGATCGGTGACCTGTCGGCTACTCAGACCAATATCGACTTTCCTGGCCACCAGCGTGGCGGGTTTACCGTCGCGGCCAAACGTGACGTTTTCCAGAATGATGTGGGAAGGTGACGAAAAGCGGTGATCCATCAGATCGAAATTGAGTTCGTAATCGGTATTCACCGTTATCCAGTTGCTGGCCTGAGATGCTCCCCAGCGGGTCTGGAGCAGAATATAGAGCGCCAGCACCACAATGATCAGGGCCACCAGAAGATAGACGAGTACCTTTCCAATAAATTTCATGGTCTTCCATCCCGCGAAACGCACATAAGGGAGTTATGCACGATTTATGCGCAATGCTCAAGGCGGGAATGGTGTAAAGAGATGTCACGGCAGGCGTTGACAGCCTGCCGTGAGGGCGATCAATTTTTCTCAGGCGGGAAAACGAGGTTCAGAACAATCGCGGTGATACCGCCTGCCGCAATGCCGGAAGAGAGCAGGTTTTTCACCCAGTCCGGGGCAAACTGCAGGATCAGCGGTTGCTGTGAAACACCCAGACCCACGGCCAGCGACAGGGCAATGATCATGATGGCGCGGCGGTTCAGCGGTTCGCGGGAGACGATACGTACACCAGAAGCCGCGATGGTCCCGAACATCACCAGCGTTGCGCCGCCCAGCACCGGTTCAGGTATATGCTGCACAAAACCGCTTACCGCCGGGAACAGGCCGAGGACGATCAGCATCAGTGCCACCACAAAACCAACGTAGCGGCTGGCAACGCCAGTCAGCTGGATCACGCCGTTGTTCTGGCCGAAGCAGGAGTTCGGGAAGGTGTTGAAGACCGCAGAGACAAACGAGTTCAGGCCGTTCGCCAGCACGCCGCCTTTCAGGCGTTTCATATACAGCGGGCCGGAGACCGGCTGCTCGGAGACATCAGACGTGGCGGTGATATCGCCAATCGTCTCCAGCGAGGTGATCATAAAGACCAGCATCAGCGGCAACAGCAGGCCCCAGTCAATGCCCAGGCCGTAGTACAGCGGCGTTGGAATGGTGATCAGCGCACTGTTGGTCTGCGGGGTGTTCTCCGGCAGCATACCCAGCGCCCAGGCCAGCAGATAACCGGCCGCCATGGCGATCACCAGCGATGCCACACGCAGATACGGGTTACGCTGACGGTTAAGCAGAATAATGATTGCCAGCACCACGCCGGCCAGCAGCAGGTTTTTCGGTGCACCAAAAGTGTGGTCGCTCATTGCCGCATAACCGCCACCGATGGAGGTCAGGCCAACCTGAATCAGCGACAGGCCAATGATCATCACCACCACGCCGGATACCAGCGGCGTGATCACGCGACGCGCCAGGTGCAGTACCCGGGAGATCACCATCTCGGTGCAGCTGGCCAGCATCAGCGTGCCAAACAGCGCCGCCATCATGGTCGGAACATCCGCGCCGCCGGTTTTGAGGGCTGTACCGCCCATGATCAGCGGTGCGACAAAGTTAAAACTGGTGCCCTGGATCGACAACAATCCAGACCCCACCGGGCCCCACGCTTTAATTTGAATAATGGACGCCACGCCGGAGGCAAAGAGGGACATACTGATGATGTGCTGTGTATCCTGAGCCGGTAAACCAAGCGCCTGGCAGATGAGCAGCGCCGGTGTGATCACCGCAACGAACATAGCCAGCAGGTGTTGGCAGGCGGCAAAGAGCGTCTGAGGAAGAGGCGGACGGTCTTCAAGGCGGTAAATCAGTTCGCTATTTTGCTTCTGCGCAATCGGTTGCGCATCGGGAGACTCAAGGGTGTTAACGGACATCGGCGGCAATCCCACGGTGGAAAAGCGGGCATTTTATCTGACCACCTGGTAAAAGCAAACGATTGCCAACAAAAAAAGACAAGAAAATCTGCTGCTGTGAGCAGGTTTTCTACAACCCATGGGGAAAAAAAATTACACTTTTTGCGCCGGCGGCTCATGAGGAGCGCAAGCCGGCCCAGGATAACGCCGCGTGTGTATGGAACACGCGCATAACAGGAGCCTTTTATGATTCATCTCGATACGTTGTCGACCCTTGTTGCCGCAACGCTGGTCTTACTGCTTGGCCGTAAGCTCGTACACAGCGTTTCCCTTCTGAAGAAATACACCATTCCTGAACCTGTTGCCGGCGGACTGCTGGTGGCGCTGGCCCTGCTGGTGCTGAAGAAAAGCATGGGCTGGGAAATTGATTTTGATATGTCCCTGAAAGATCCGCTGATGCTGGCCTTCTTTGCCACCATTGGCCTGAATGCCAACCTGGCGAGCCTGCGGGCGGGTGGCAAAGTGCTCGGCGTATTTCTGATCGTGGTGGTAGGACTGCTAGTGATGCAAAACGCCATTGGTATCGGGATGGCCACGCTGCTGGGGCTGGATCCGCTGATGGGGCTGCTGGCCGGATCAATCACCCTCTCTGGTGGCCACGGTACCGGGGCGGCGTGGAGCAAGCTGTTTACTGAGCGCTACGGCTTTGAAAATGCCACCGAAGTGGCGATGGCCTGCGCCACCTTCGGTCTGGTGCTGGGCGGCCTGATCGGCGGGCCGGTGGCGCGGTATCTGGTAAAGCACTCTGGTACGCCAGACGGAAGACCGGACGATGAGCTGGTGCCCACTGCCTTTGAAAAACCCGACGTCGGACGCACCATCACTTCGCTGGTGTTGATTGAAACTATCGCGATGATTGCCATTTGCCTGACGGTGGGCAAAGTGGTTGCGCAATGGCTGGCAGGTTCAGCGTTCGAGCTCCCGACGTTTGTGTGCGTGCTGTTTGTTGGGGTGCTGCTGAGTAACGGTCTGGCGCTGATGGGTTTCTACCGCGTATTTGAACGTGCCGTATCGGTGCTTGGTAACGTCTGCCTGTCGCTGTTCCTGGCGATGGCCCTGATGAGCCTCAAGCTCTGGGAGCTGGCCTCACTGGCGCTGCCGATGGTGGCTATTCTGGCCGTTCAGGCGCTGTTTATGGCGTTCTACGCCATGTTTGTGACCTGGCGCATGATGGGCAAAAACTACGATGCAGCAGTGCTGGCGGCCGGGCATTGTGGGTTTGGTCTAGGGGCAACGCCGACGGCTATCGCCAACATGCAGGCGATCACCGAACGTTTTGGGCCTTCGCATATGGCGTTTCTGGTGGTCCCGATGGTCGGGGCGTTCTTCATTGATATCGTCAACGCGCTGGTGATCAAGCTTTACCTGATGCTGCCGATGTTTGCCTGAGATCAGGCGTTGGAATAGCGTTCGGTTTCCGGCATCCAGCGCTCAATTAACGCTGCCGCCTGTTCGGGGTAGCGCTCATGAATATGGCGTGCGAGGCGCTGAACTTCGGGGATCATGGCCTGATCGCGCAGTAAATCCGCCACTTTGAATTCGGCATTACCCGTCTGACGCGTGCCCAGCAGTTCGCCTGGGCCGCGGATCTCCAGGTCTTTTTGTGCAATCACAAAACCGTCGTTACTGTCGCGCAGCACCTGCAAACGCATCTGTGCGGTTTTCGAGAGCGGTGCTTTGTAGAGCAGCACGCAGTGAGAGGCGACAGCACCGCGGCCAACGCGGCCGCGCAGCTGATGGAGTTGCGCAAGGCCAAGACGCTCCGGGTTTTCGATGATCATCAGGCTGGAATTGGGCACGTCTACGCCCACTTCAATCACCGTTGTGGCAACCAGCAAATGCAGTTCACCCTGTTTGAACGACTGCATCACCGCCTGTTTCTCAGTAGGCTTCATCCGCCCGTGAACCAGACCCACGTTCAGCTCGGGCAGCGCCAGTTTCAGCTCTTCCCACGTCGCTTCCGCAGCCTGCGCTTCAAGCAGTTCAGACTCTTCAATTAACGTGCAGACCCAGTAGGCCTGACGGCCTTCGTGAGTGCAGGCGTTGCGCACGCGGTCGATGATATCGCTCCGGCGCGTGTCCGGAATGGCGACCGTGGTGACCGGTGTACGGCCCGGCGGCAGTTCGTCGATAGTTGATGTATCGAGATCGGCGTAGGCGGTCATTGCCAGGGTGCGCGGGATAGGCGTGGCAGTCATGATCAGCTGATGCGGATGGAAGCCCTGCTGCAGCCCTTTCTCCCACAGCGCCAGACGCTGGTGTACACCGAAGCGGTGTTGTTCGTCGATAATCACCAGGGCAAGACCATTAAACTGCACCTGCTCCTGGAAAATCGCGTGCGTGCCGACAATCATCTGTACCTGACCGCTGGCAATGGCGTCCTGTTGTGCCTGACGCGCTTTACCTTTTTGCTTCCCGGCAAGCCAGCCCACTTCAATCCCAAGCGGGGCAAACCACGCGCGGAAGTTATTAGCGTGCTGTTCAGCCAGCAGTTCGGTGGGGGCCATTAGCGCCACCTGCCTTCCGTGGGCAATCGCGCGCAGGGCAGCCAGGGCTGCAACCAGCGTTTTACCGGACCCCACATCCCCCTGAACCAGGCGCATCATGGGCACATCAAGCGCCATATCGCGTTCAATCTCGGCCGTGACGCGTGCCTGTGCACCGGTAGGTTTAAACGGCAGGGAGGCCAGCAGCTTATCTTTGAGTTCATCTCGCGGGCTTAAGGGCTGGGCATGAAAACGCTGCGCGCCCGCCCGTACCGCCAGCATGCTCAGGTTATGGGCCAGTAATTCCTCAAGGATAAGACGCCGTTGAGCGGGGTGTTTGCCGCTTTCCAGGTCGCTAAGCTGCAGGGTTGGCGGCGGGCGGTGCAGGGTGCGCAGCGCCTCGGGCAGACTCATCATGCCCTGAGCCAGCTCAGGCGGCAGTAGCTCGGTAATGGCGCAGGTATCCAGCAGTTCCAGCGCCTGGTCAGTGAGTTTACGCAGCGTTGCCTGCTTGATGCCTTCGGTCGTCGGATAAACCGGGGTCAGGGTCTCCTGCAGCTCCGGCGTGCTCAGATCTCCCTGAACGCGATACTCCGGGTGGATCATCTCTGCGCCGTATTTCCCGCGTTTGGCTTCACCATAGGCCAGCACCCTGCGACCGGTCGCAAGGCTGTTTTTCATGGCCGCATTGAAGTTGAAAAAGCGCATGGTGAGAATGCCGGTGCCGTCGCTGATCTGACAGGTCATCATCCGGCGTCCGCCAAAGGTGATATTGCAGTTCAGTACTTCGCCTTCAACGGTGGCGTAAATGGCAGGCAGCAGATCGCCAATCTTATAGAGTTGGGTGCGGTCTTCATAACGCAGGGGGAGATGGAGCAGGAGATCCTGCACGGTGTGCAGGCCAATTTTTGCCAGTTTACTGCTTTGCGCCGCACCTACGCCCGTCAGGCTATTGAGCGGTATGGCATCCAGCAGACGGCCTTTCATCGGTTATCCTGCGTACTGCATGGTGGCCCACCACTCGGCATCGGCTTCAATTTCGCCCTGCGCGTTGACGTGGGGGTACGGCAGTTTTTTCTGTTTCGCGACGCGAGCCAGCACCGGGTAACCACCTTCGAACAGCAGGCGCTGCTGCTCCTCTTCCGGCAGCATGCTGTTGCTGCGCTTGTACATACCCGCGTTCTGACGCTGGCGCTGCGCTTCATAGAGAATGAGCGCAGAGGCCACGGAGACATTGAGAGACTGCACCATGCCGATCATGGGGATGATGATATCCTGATCCGCCAGATCCAGCGCTTCCTGGGTGATCCCGGTTTTCTCCTGACCCATCAAAATACAGGTCGGGCGGGTGTAGTCGATCTCACGAAAATCGACGGCTTTTGCGGACAGGTTAGTGGCCAGGACCTGCATACCGCGACCTTTCAGGTGCGATACGGCTTCGCCAATAGTCTGGTGGGTTTTGACAGACACCCAGCTGTTACTGCCTGCGGCAGTTGAAGCCATGGTTCGCATGCGGGCACCCGGCCAGACGGCGTGCACTTCATGCACGCCTACGGCGTCTGCGGTACGGACAATTGCAGAGACGTTATGAGGTTTGTGGACCTGCTCCATGCAGACCGTCAGGTCAGGCTGACGCCTGGCGAGCATTTCGCAGATACGCTCGTAACGTTTTGAATTCATAAGTCTAGTTTCGGTTACGGGTGACTTTAATCACGTCCGGCATCACGCGGATCTTGCGCATAATGTTCGCCAGATGCACGCGGTCACGGGCGGTCAGACGAATAAAGGCGCTGTAGACGCGGCCATCTTTCTCTTCCGTGTTCAGGCTCTGAATGTTGGAAGAGGCCGTATTGATTGCTGCCGTCAGGTTCGCCAGGGCACCCTGGTGGTTGAACATATCCACCTTAATTTCGGTGATAAATTCCTGTGCCGTCTCTTTATCCCACTCGACTGCCATGAACTTCTCCGCCTCTTTTTGATAACCGCGGATGTTACGACAGGATTCGTGGTGGATAACCAGCCCTTTACCCGGACTGACGTGCGCAATAATCGGGTCACCCGGGATAGGACGGCAACATTTCGCGAAGGTGATAAGTACGCCGTCCGCGCCTTTGATCGGCAGATGACCGTGGCTTTGCGTCGTCGTCGGGATCGCCGTGGTATCACCCTGCTGCAGGTTCTTCGCCACGACCACGCTCATGGCGTTGCCGAGACCGATTTCTGCCAGCAGGTCATCAAGCGAGGCGAGCTTCATGCGCTCCAGCTCACGCTGAATGTTCTCTTTCGGGATTTCAGCCAGCTTACGGCTACCACCCAACGCATGGTTGAGCAGACGACGCCCCAGGCTGACAGAATCATCGCGCTTGAGGTTTTTCAGCAACTGGCGAATTTTGGCGCGTGCTTTGGAACTCACGACAAAGTTCAGCCAGGCCGCGTTCGGACGTGCGCCCGGTGCGGTAATAATTTCCACCGTCTGGCCGCTGGAAAGTGGCTGAGAGAGCGGATAAGGCTGCCTGTCGACACGCGCGCCCACGCAGGCGTGGCCGATATCGGTATGCACGGCGTAAGCAAAGTCGACCGGCGTAGCGCCTGCAGGTAGTTCGACAATGCGGCCTTCTGGGGTGAAAACGTAAATCTCATCCGGGAAGAGATCGGATTTAACGCTCTCGATAAATTCAAACGAGCTACCTGCACTCTGCTGCAGCTCCAGCAGGCTTTGCATCCAGCGCTGGGCGCGGATTTGTGCGGTTGTACTGCTTTCGCCACCGTGCTCTTTATAAGCCCAGTGTGCAGCCACACCCATCTCCGCCATCTGGTCCATGTCTTCGGTGCGGATCTGCACTTCAACAGGCACGCCGTGTGGACCGATCATCGAGGTGTGCAAAGATTGATAGCCGTTCGCTTTTGGAATGGCGATGTAATCTTTCATGCGCCCTGGACGCGGTTTGTACAGGCTGTGCATCTGGCCCAGCACGCGGTAGCAGGTATCAGAGTCGTGGACGATCACGCGGAACGCGTAGATATCCATGATCGAATGAAAACGCTGCTCTTTGAGCACCATTTTGCAGTAGATGGAGTACAGATGTTTTTCGCGACCGCTGACGCGGCACGGAATTCCCGCTTCCTGTAAACGTCCTTCAATTTCAGAGAGGATCTTTTGAATCATCTCTTTACGGTTGCCGCGTGCGGCTTTCACCACCTCTTTAATCACGCGATAGCGGTTCGGGTATAACGCTTCAAAACCCAGCTCTTCCAGCTCGGTTTTAATGTGGTGGATACCTAAACGGTGCGCCAGCGGACTGTAGATTTCGAGGGTTTCACGGGCAATGCGGCGACGTTTGTCCGGGCGAAGTGAGCCCAGCGTGCGCATATTGTGGGTACGGTCAGCAAGTTTGATAAGAATGACGCGGATATCCTGCACCATCGCCATAATCATCTTGCGAAAGTTTTCGGCTTGCGCCTCTTTCTTGTCGCGGAATTTCAGCTTATCAAGCTTAGAGACCCCTTCCACCAGCTCGGCAACGCTTTTGCCAAACAGCTGTTCCATATCCTGGTAGGTGGCAGGGGTATCTTCGATCACATCATGCAGCAGGGCAGCCATCAGCGTTTCGTAGTCGAGTTTCATCTCGGCCAGAATACAGGCCACCGCTACCGGGTGCGTGATATAGGGTTCACCGCTTGAACGTGCCTGGCCCTCGTGAGCGTCACGTGCAACGAGATACGCCTGCTGAAGACGCTTAATCTGGTCTTCAGGCAGGTAAGTTTGAATCAGTTGATTCAGGCTTTCAAACAGATACAAGGGCGACCCGCAGGTTTAATTAACGACGACCTTCAGCAATGGCGGTTACGGCCTGCAGTTCTGCGGCTTCCTGCTCTTGCTGCTCCTGGCGCTCACGTACGTCGAGGATCTGATTGTTGATCAGACCTTCTTCGATTTCGCGAAGTGCAATAACGGTAGTTTTATCGTTTTCTTCCGGTACCAGCGGATCTTTACCGCCTACCTGCATCTGACGAGCGCGACGCGCGGCGACCAGCACCAGGTCAAAACGGTTACCAATTTTCTCTACAGCGTCCTGAACAGTTACGCGTGCCATACTTAAAATGCTCCACAGGTGAAGAAATGACTGGGCATGATACTGAAAGTGGGTTCAGTCTGCCAACAGTTTGGTGATTAATGCGTCATGTCGCTGCTTCTGGCGGCTCATACGCAAACGTTCTGCGCGAAGAATGGTTTTGAGATCGCTCAGCGCGGCATCAAAATCATCATTCACAATAAGGTAATCATATTCCGCGTAATGGCTCATTTCTGCAACTGCCTGCTCCATACGTCGGGCGATCACTTCCTCGCTGTCCTGACCGCGGCCACGCAGTCGGCGATCCAGCTCATCTTTCGATGGCGGTAAAATAAAGATACTGCGTGAATCAGGCATTTTCTTGCGAATCTGCTGTGCGCCCTGCCAGTCGATATCCAGGAACACATTTACGCCCGTGGCCAGAACCTGCTCAATGGTTTCACGCGAAGTGCCGTAGTAGTTACCGAAAACTTCTGCGTGTTCAAGAAACGCGTCTCTGCCAATCATCGCTCTGAATTCATCGTGATCAACAAAGAAATAGTGTTCACCGTGCACTTCACCCGGACGCGGTTTACGCGTGGTGTGAGAAACAGAAACCTGTGTGTCGTACAACGGTTGGGTTTTTAACAGTGCCTGAATAAGGCTGGATTTACCCGCGCCACTAGGGGCAGAAACAATATAAAGCGTGCCTTGAGCCATGAGAGTCTTTTGTATGTGTTAACGAAGAAGTCCTACATACGGGCTTATTATACACGTCGCCGCTGTGTGACGTAGCCTTTGTCACACTTTTTCCCCTGCATTATTGAATTTTGCGCCCCGTTTTCAGGTTTTACAGCTGTTTTGCAGCAATAAAAATAAACCTCTGACAACGCCTCGCAGAGCGAAAGATTGCCATTAGCACGGTTTTCCGCGTCGGGTTATACCTCCACCAACGCAAAGGAGGGGTGGCGATGTGGCGATGGATGAGCGGATTAATGCTGTTGTGGTGCGGCTATGGTGCCGCGGTGTGTCCCGTGTGGTCTCAGGCAAAAGCAGAGAAAGAGATTGCGACATTGAGTGCGCAAGTCAAACGCTGGGATGATGCCTACTGGAAGCAGGGCATGAGCGAGGTGAATGACGACGTCTATGACCAGCTCAATGGCCGTTTAAAGCAGTGGCAGCGCTGCTTTGGCGATATACCTTCTGAGGAGGCCTTACCGGTTCTAACGGGGAGCGTAAGACATCCTGTTGCCCATACGGGAGTGCATAAAGCGGGTAGTAAAGAAGAGCTACGCCAGTGGATGCGTGGTCGTGACACTCTCTGGATGCAGCCAAAAGTCGACGGGGTAGCCGTGACGCTGGTGTATCGCGACGGAAAGTTAACCCAGGCTATCAGTCGTGGTGATGGGCTTAAAGGTGAAGACTGGACTGCACAAGTGTATTTAATTCCCGCAGTGCCCAAAAAAGTGACCGGAGCGCTGGCCAACAGCGTCTTACAGGGAGAGCTTTTTTGGTTACGCGACAACCATCTTCAGCGACAGATGGGGGGAATGAACGCACGGGCAAAAGTGGCGGGCGCGATGATGCGGCAAAAGGACAGTCCACTTCTGAGCCAGACAGGGATATTTATCTGGGCCTGGCCGGATGGGCCGAAAGTGATGTCGAGTGCGCTGTCTGAGTTATCTAAAGCCGGCTTTTCCCTGACGGCCCGTTATACCCTGCCTGTACAGACTGTTGATGCTGTCGAGAAACAGCGCTCGACGTGGCACGACACGGCATTACCCTTTGCCACGGACGGCATTGTGGTGCGGTCCGCGGATGCTCCTCCCGGCGAAAACTGGTTGCCCGGAGAAGGCAGCTGGGTCGTCGCATGGAAATACCCCCCGGTCGCACAGATCGCCGAAGTAAGAGATATTCATTTTGCCGTGGGGCGCACGGGAAAAATCTCGGTCGTGGCGGCGCTGGTCCCTGTCCTGCTGGATGATAAGCAGGTACAACGGGTCAGTCTTGGGTCCGTTGAGCGCTGGCAAAGGCTGGATATTGCGACGGGTGATCAGATACAGGTCAGTCTGGCCGGGCAGGGTATCCCGCGGTTCGATAAGGTGGTCTGGCGGGGGGAAGAGAGACAAAAGCCCACACCCCCGGCCTCGCATTATCATGCGCAGAGCTGTTTTTACGCCTCGCCGGCGTGTATGGAGCAGTTCTTTGCCCGCCTGAAGTGGCTCAGTTCAAAGCACGTGCTGAATATTGAAGGAGTCGGTGAGTCAGGCTGGCGGGCGCTGCATCAGGCGCATCATTTTGAACATATCTTCTCATGGCTGACATTAACGCAGGCGCAGCTGGAGTCTACCCCGGGGTTTTCCGCAGCACGCGGGCTGGCGCTCTGGCATCGCTTTAATCTGGTACGTGAGCGACCCTTTATTCGTTGGATCATGGCATTGGGTGTTCCGCTGACGCAGGCCTCGCTAAACGCTATGGGAGACCTGACGTGGCAGAAAATGCGTGAGCGTAACGCAGCAGACTGGCAGGCGCTTCCCGGCACAGGAAAGGAGAAAGCCCGGCAGCTTGTTGCGTTTATTCATGATCCTGGCATTGCCGGCCTGGTTGCCTGGCTCGGCAAACAGGGAGTGCAAGGATTCTGACATGAGCTTGCTGTCGCTTATCGCGGATAAATGCCGCCACTTTATCGGGGAGAATAGATGGCGGCCAGTCAGTGGGTGTCCTGAGTGTAATGAAACACGGGCAGTCCCAGTTTCAAGCGCAGCGCAAGCAAGCGAGCCGTGAAGCCAAATAACAAGGTGGCGATGACCACGACGTCATGGCTGGAAACATAATGCTGTAAAGCGATATACAGAACGGCTGATGCAAAGGATATCCCGGCGTAGAGTTCTTTTTGAAAGACCAGGGGAATGCGTTTGCAGAACATATCGCGCAGTACGCCGCCAAATACGCCCGTCACGACTGCGGCAATAGTGGCAATCACCGGGCTTTCGCCCATATCCAGCGCAATTTGTGCCCCGATGATGGAGAACACGACCAGGCCCAGAGCATCAAGCACTAAAAACAGACGTCGAAGATGGGGCATTACAGGAGCAAGGATAGTGGTCAGCACTGCGGCGACAGCCACAATGATGATGTACTCGGGGTGCTTAACCCAGCCGAGAGGGTAATGCCCCAGCAGGATATCACGTACCGATCCGCCTCCCAGCGCGGTGGCGGTAGCAATAATGATGACCCCAAACGTATCCATACGACGGCGTCCGGCAGCGAGTGCACCGGTCATGGCTTCGGCAGTGATCCCGACGAGATAAAGGATATGTAGCAGCATGTGTTCCCCCGATAGTGAGGGCAACAGGGTAGCGTTTTGTGCGGTCTGTCACGATTTAGTTTTTCTTGTGTGAGGACGTTAGCCTTATTTTTGGTAATGACTAAACGTTGTTTGGCTGGGTGTGATGGCGTTAAACGGTAATTTTCACATTACAATTATTCATGTTATAGGCGTTTGCCGCCGATAGCCTGTTCCGATAAAAAAATGGCCCCTGAACGGGGCCATGATGAGAAAGCGGCTTGAATAAAGCGTTACTCGATATTCTGGATCTGCTCGCGCATCTGCTCAATCAGCACTTTCAGTTCAATGGCGGAGTTGGTCACTTCAGCATTGATCGACTTAGAGGCCAGGGTGTTCGACTCGCGGTTGAACTCCTGCATCATAAAGTCGAGACGACGCCCTACGGCTTCTTTCTTCTTCAGGATGTTGTAAGTCTCTTTAACGTGCGCTTCCAGACGATCCAGCTCTTCGGCGACGTCAATGCGCTGTGCCATCAGCACCAGCTCTTGTTCCAGACGGGTATTTTCCAGCTGAACTTCCGCTTCTTCCAGTTTGGCCACCAGGCGCTCACGCTGCCATTGCAGGACCGCAGGCATATGGGTACGGACTTTAGCCACTTCGGTGGTCACACCTTCCAGACGCTGCTCAATCATCGCTTTGAGGGCCTGGCCTTCAGTTTCGCGGGCAATGATAAAGTCATCCAGCGTGCTGTCGAGGGCACTGAGAATTTCAGCGGCAATCGTGTCCAGATCCTGCTCACCGGCGGCCATGACGCCAGGCCAGCGCAGAATATCGACCGGGTTGATTTCCCCTTCATCGCTTTGCATCTTGACCCAGTTCGCTGCAGTGACGAGCTGTTTCGCCAGTTTTTCGTTGAGGATCAGCTCACCCTGGGCGCTGGCATCAGGCTCAAAACGCAGGTTACATTCCACTTTACCGCGCGTCAGACGAGCACGGATACGCTCGCGTACAACAGGTTCAAGGCTGCGGAACTGCTCCGGCATACGGAAATACGTTTCCAGGTAGCGCTGGTTTACCGAGCGCATTTCCCATGTAGCGCTACCCCAGCTACCCTTGATTTCACGCCGGGCGTAGGCGGTCATACTGCGGATCATAGACATTCCCGTTTTTAAAGGAGAGATGGGGGGATTATAGCTTTCGGGGGCTTCTCAGGATAGGAATAAGCGTCCTTTATCCGTATAATGCGCAGCCACATTCGTTTCAAGCCGGAGATTTCATCATGCGTCCAGCAGGTCGTAGCGCCAATCAGGTGCGTCCCGTCACCCTGACCCGTAACTATACAAAACACGCAGAAGGCTCCGTACTGGTTGAGTTTGGTGACACCAAAGTGCTGTGCACCGCGTCCATCGAAGAGGGCGTTCCACGCTTCCTGAAAGGTCAGGGCCAGGGCTGGATCACTGCGGAATATGGCATGTTGCCGCGTGCAACCCATACCCGAAACGCCCGCGAAGCGGCAAAAGGCAAGCAGGGCGGCCGTACCATGGAAATCCAGCGTCTGATCGCACGTGCGCTGCGCGCCGCCGTTGATCTGAAAACACTGGGTGAATTTACCATTACTCTGGACTGCGACGTCATTCAGGCAGACGGTGGTACGCGTACGGCGTCGATTACCGGTGCATGTGTGGCGCTGGCTGATGCCCTGAATAAGCTGGTTGCAGCCGGTAAGCTGAAAACGAATCCGATGAAAGGGATGGTCGCGGCTGTTTCCGTGGGTATCGTTAACGGTGAAGCGCTTTGCGATCTGGAATACGTCGAAGATTCCGCTGCCGAGACTGACATGAACGTGGTGATGACTGAAGACGGTCGCATCATTGAGGTGCAGGGCACGGCAGAAGGTGAGCCGTTCACCCATGAAGAACTTCTTACCTTGCTGGCGTTGGCCCGAGGGGGAATTGAATCTATCGTAACGACGCAGAAGGCGGCGTTAGAAAATTGATTTTAAAGGCGACTGATGAGTCGCCTTTTTTTTGTTCGTACAAAAGCAAAAGTCGGAGGAGTAAGCCCATGAAATCCTGGCAGCGTGAGTTTATTGAGTTTGCGCTTAACAAGCAGGTCCTGAAATTTGGCGAGTTTACGCTGAAATCCGGGCGTAAGAGCCCCTATTTCTTCAACGCCGGACTGTTTAATACCGGGCGCGATCTGGCATTGTTAGGCCGTTTCTATGCCGAAGCGCTGGTGGACTCCGGCATTGATTTTGACCTGCTGTTTGGCCCGGCCTATAAAGGCATTCCGATTGCCACTACCACTGCGGTTGCGCTGGCGGAACACCACGACCGCGACGTACCGTACTGCTTTAACCGTAAAGAGGCTAAAACCCACGGTGAAGGCGGTAATCTGGTAGGCAGCGCGCTGCAGGGTCGCGTTATGCTGGTGGACGATGTGATCACCGCCGGTACCGCTATTCGCGAATCGATGGAGATTATTCAGGCCAACGGCGCTACGCTTGCTGGCGTGCTGATCTCTTTGGATCGTCAGGAACGCGGGCGTGGCGAAATCTCTGCTATCCAGGAAGTTGAGCGCGATTACGGCTGTAAAGTGACCTCAATCATCACCCTGAAAGACCTGATTGCGTATCTGGAAGAGAAGCCTGAGATGGCGGATCATCTGGCTGCGGTACGTGGGTATCGCGAAGCTTTCGGCGTGTAATATCAAGCCCGGTGGCGTTCTGCTTACCGGGCCTGAAGATTATTGCAGCTGTGCCGCCACTAACGGCCAACGGGCGTCAAAATCGTCCGTTGGACGGTATTTAAACTCGCTGCGTACAAAGCGGGAGAGCATGCCTTCGCAAAACGACAGGATCTGACTTGCCAGCAGCGTTTCATCGGTGCTGTAACCTTCACCCTCACGCATTTTTTTCTCGCGCAGTACCTGGCGCAGTTGTGCTTCAATACGCTCGAAGAGCTGGTTAATACGGCCCTGCAATCGGTCCTGCTCGAACATCAGCGCATGGCCAGTCAGGATACGGGTTAAGCCCGGATTGCGCTCACCAAAGCCCAGAATGAGCTGCACAATCAGACGCAAACGCGCAGTCGTGTCTTTTTCGTCTTTCAGAATCAGGTTGATGCGAGTGATCAGACTGTCTTCGATAAATTCGATCAGACTGTCAAACATCCGGGTTTTGCTCGGAAAATGACGATACAACGCCGCTTCAGACACGCCCACGGAGGCGGCCAGTTTTGCGGTGGTGATGCGTTGACTACCATCGCTGGATTCAAGCATCAGCGCCAGAGATTGAAGTATTTCTTCGCGACGGTTCCTTTTCGCGGTTTGTTTTTCTGCCATGTTACAAAATACCCCTGAAAATAAGCACTTGCCAGGCTGGCATCCACACAGCGACCGCAAACTGACGTTTGCGGTTTGTTATTGCATTATGGCGCTGTGGGATACGTGTCGGTCGGGCGGTTATTTGCGCCCGGAATGGCCGAAGCCGCCTTCGCCACGGTCGGTGGCGTCAAAGTCTTCCACCAGGTTAAATTCTGCCTGAACCACCGGTACAAAGACCATCTGTGCGATACGCTCGCCCGGTTCAATGGTGAAGCTGTCCTGACCACGGTTCCAGACGGAAACCATCAGTTGACCCTGGTAGTCAGAGTCGATCAGGCCGACCAGGTTACCCAGTACCACTCCATGCTTATGACCCAGACCAGAACGCGGCAGGATCACCGCTGCCAGCGACGGGTCAGCAATGTGGATTGCCAGGCCGGTTGGGATCAGGGTGGTTGCACCCGGAGCCAGCTCTACGGCGTCATCGAGACAGGCGCGCAGGTCAAGACCGGCAGAGCCGGAGGTGGCATAGGTTGGCAGCGCAAATTGCTTACCAACACGCGGGTCCAGAATCTTAACGTCGATTTTTTTCATCATAACGGGTAACGATCTCGTCCAGTAATTGTTGGCCCAGGAGTTCCTTGCGCTCAAGCGGTAAGACTTTATCTCCATCCTGCCAGAAAAGGTGCAGTGCGTTGCTGTCGCTGTTAAATCCTTGCGTGGCCAGCGATACGTCGTTCGCGCAAATCAAATCGAGGTTTTTGCGGGTACGTTTTTGCCGGGCATATTCTTCCACATTATTTGTTTCTGCGGCAAACCCAACAACGTAAGGACGATGGCTTTTCAGTGCGGCGACACCCGCAACAATGTCCGGATTTTTCACCATTTTTAGTGTTAATTCATCGCCTTGCTTTTTAATTTTTGACCCGGAAATGGTTTCGGCACGGTAATCTGCAACAGCCGCGCAGCCGATAAAAATCTGCTGGTTCTGCGCATGCGCCTGTACGGCGGCGTCCATCTCCAGGGCGGTGGTGACATCAATACGCTGCACAAATGGCGGTGTCGGTAACGAGACCGGGCCGCTCACCAGCGTGACCTTTGCACCGCGTTTTGCCGCCGCGGCAGCAATCGCAAAGCCCATTTTACCGGAGCTATGGTTGGTAATGTAACGCACCGGGTCCAGCGGCTCGCGCGTTGGGCCCGCGGTAATCATGATGTTGAGATGTTGCAGATCGTTGACAGGTGAAAAATGGCCGGCGGCCAGCTCAACGATGGTCAGCGGGTCAAGCATACGACCAGGACCCACATCACCACACGCCTGGCTACCGCTGTCCGGCCCCCAGATGAGCAGGCCGCGTGAGGCCAGCGTCGTCAGATTATGTTGGGTGGCGGCGTTGCGGTACATCTGCTGGTTCATCGCGGGGACGACGGCAACAGGTGCGGGCGTGGCCAGGCAAATGGTCGAGACCAGATCGTTTGCCATGCCGGCTGCTACGCGGGCAATTAAATCTGCTGTGGCGGGGGCAAGGATAACCAGGTCTGCCCATTTTCCCAGCTCAATATGGCCCATCGCGGCTTCGGCGGCCGGATCAAGGAGGCTGTCAGAGACGGGGTACCCTGAAACGGCCTGCAGGCTCAGAGGCGTGATAAAGGCTTTGCCACCTTCCGTTATCGCGACCCGCACATCCGCCCCGCGCTCGCGCAAACGACGCACCAGCTCTGGCGCTTTATAGGCAGCGATACCGCCGCTCACGCCAAGAACGATTTTTTTACCGGCCAGGCTCATCATGATTCTTTCCTGTTGGGTTTCACCAGAGAGCGGGCATTTTATCACAATCCCAAAAAGGGGGTGATTTTGTCCTTCGGTCAGTTTGCGAGGCGTTACGCAGGAATGAAAAGTGGGCGTCGAGCGCCGGGGGTGGCTGTGGCAGCATGATGGCAAACCGAAGGAGACAGGCATGGAAGAGACTGAACTGCTGCTACCGCGTGAAAAAATGCTGCGCTATGGCGTCACGTTGTTAAAGGACGACGAGTTGCTGGCACTCTTTTTACGCACCGGAACGCCCGGCAAAACGGTATTTACGCTGGCAAAAGAGCTTATCGACCATTTTGGTTCGCTGTATGGCTTATTGACGGCGGATCTGACGGAATTCAGGCACGTCGAAGGAATTGGCGTGGCGAAGTTCGCCCAACTGAGGGGGATTGCTGAACTGGCCCGCCGTTTTTACGACGTCCGTATGGAAGAGGAAGATCCCATACTCACCCCGGATATGACACGCGTATTTCTCCAGAGCCAGTTATCAGATTTGGAGCGCGAGATCTTTATGGTGATCTTTCTTGATAACAGGAACCGGGTACTAAAACATAGCCGTCTTTTTTCCGGAACACTGAGCCACGTTGAGGTTCATCCACGAGAAATTGTGCGGGAAGCGATAAAAGTGAATGCAGCCGGCGTGATACTCGCGCATAATCACCCCTCTGGCTGTGCAGAACCAAGCAGAGCTGACAAAGAGATGACCGAACGCATTATCAAATGCTGTCAATTCATGGACATTCGTGTGCTCGACCATCTGATAATTGGTCGCGGCGAGTACATTTCTTTTGCAGAACATGGCTGGATTTAGGCTATTTCTCGCGATCCATCGGGATCTTTGTCTGTTCGGGACTTGAGCACACCGCCGAGTCAGCGTATACTACGCCACCTTTGAGAATCTCGGGTTTGGCATTTGGGCCTGGCAATCGAGAGTTCCATAGAACTATGCGATGACCGGGCTGTAAAGCCTGACGAGGCGCCGATACCCCATACGAAGCTCGAGCTAATTTGATTTTTGGAGAATAGACATGTCCCGAGTCTGCCAAGTTACTGGCAAGCGTCCGGTGACCGGTAACAACCGTTCCCACGCACTGAACGCGACTAAACGCCGTTTCCTGCCGAACCTGCACTCTCACCGTTTCTGGGTTGAGAGCGAGAAGCGTTTTGTCACCCTGCGCGTATCTGCTAAAGGTATGCGTGTAATCGATAAGAAAGGCATTGATACAGTTCTGTCCGAACTGCGTGCCCGTGGCGAAAAGTACTAAGTACTTAAAGAGGAAATAAATCATGGCTAAAGGTATTCGCGAGAAAATCAAGCTGGTTTCTTCTGCTGGTACAGGTCACTTCTACACCACCACGAAGAACAAACGTACTAAGCCGGAAAAACTGGAACTGAAAAAATTCGATCCAGTTGTACGCCAGCACGTACTGTACAAAGAAGCTAAAATCAAATAATTTTAGCCTCCTTGTATTGAAAAACCCCGCAACTGCGGGGTTTTTTGCATTCTGCATCTTACTCCGGAGGAACCATGCCTGAATTACCTGAGGTAGAGACCAGCCGCCGCGGTATTGAGCCGCATCTGGTCGGCGCGACTATTCTTCATGCTATCGTTCGCAACGGTCGCCTGCGTTGGCCGGTGTCCGATGAAATCCATGCGTTAAGCGATAAACCGATTCTCAGCGTCCAGCGTCGCGCCAAATATCTGCTGCTGGAGCTGCCCGACGGCTGGATTATCATCCATCTCGGTATGTCTGGTAGTCTGCGCATCCTTACCGAAGAACTGCCCGCGGAAAAGCATGACCATGTCGATCTGGTGATGAGCAACGGTAAAGTGCTGCGTTACACCGACCCACGACGCTTTGGCGCATGGCTGTGGACCAAAGAGCTTGAAGGACACAGCGTTCTGGCGCATCTGGGGCCAGAGCCGCTTGCTGAGGCGTTTAACGCGGAATACCTGAAAACGAAGTGTGCAAAGAAGAAAACTCCGATCAAACCGTGGCTGATGGACAATAAGCTGGTGGTGGGAGTAGGGAATATTTATGCCAGCGAATCGCTGTTTGCCGCCGGGATCCATCCCGATCGGCTGGCCTCGTCGCTGTCATCCCAGGAGTGTGAACTGCTGGTCCGGGTGATTAAAGCGGTGCTGTTGCGTTCTATTGAGCAAGGGGGGACCACCCTGAAGGACTTCCTGCAGAGCGACGGTAAACCCGGCTATTTTGCTCAGGAGCTGCAGGTATATGGCCGTAAGGGTGAGCCGTGCAGAGTCTGTGGGACACCGATTATTGCAACGAAGCACGCCCAGCGCGCCACGTTCTATTGCCGTCAGTGCCAGAAATAGGGCTACTTTAATTTTTCCATCAACGCCTGATGGACGTTAGCCGGCAGGAAATGGGTCACGTCACCGTGATGACGCGCCACCTCTTTGACCAGCGAGGAAGAGATAAACGACCACTCTTTTGAGGGCATCAGGAACACGCTCTCCAGCTCTGGCATCAGGTGGCGATTCATGTGCGCCAGCTGCATTTCGTATTCGAAGTCAGCCACCGCGCGTAACCCACGGATCAAAATGTTAGCCTGCCGGGCACGGGCGAAGTTGGCCATTAGATCGCTGAATCCCACCACCTCGACGTTTGGCAGATGTGAGATAGCGTCAGTGGCAAGTGCAACGCGCTCATTGAGATCGAACATGGGTTTCTTACTGGGGCTGGCGGCGATCGCCAGAATCACCTTATCAAACATGCATGCCGCACGGGTGATGATGTCAAGATGACCGTTGGTGATGGGATCAAAGGTACCCGGATAAATCGCTTTTGTGCTCATGGCTCACGTTTTCTCTGAGTAGCCGCGGCAGAGCGCCCACAGCTCGGTGTATTTGTTGAAAGTATACTGGGCATTCACCACCGCCAGTAACCACCCCTGTTTACCGTCCAGCACGCCGCCTCGCAGCAGCAGTGTTTTCAGAAATGCCCCCAGCGTGTGGGTGAAAATACCGGTCAGCGTGGCCTTCTTGCCGCGCAGGTGGCGCTCCTGTGCCCATGCGGTGGCATAGTTAAGCTGTTTGCGCTGGAAGCTGGCGAAATCCCGGCAGGTCAGATGCAGCAGATCGCCCGTCAGAGGAATGACGGGGGCACTGTCGCATGCCAGGGATTCATGGACCAGATTATCGTTGTACTGATATCGCTCACGCTCGTAGAGGCGCATTACGCGGTCTGGATACCAGCCGCTGTGGCGCATAAAACGGCCAAGGAAATAGTTGCGACGTGCAATGTTGTATACCGCGCCAGGCTGAGGTGCTGCCAGCACCGCCTGAATGGCCTGGCGGAGCTCAGGTGTGATGCGCTCGTCAGTGTCCAGCATCAGCACGTAATCGCCAGTAGCATAGCGCTGCGCGCGCTGTCGCTGGATGCCGTAGCCTTGCCAGTCGGTATCGATAAAGACCTTTGCACCCGCGGCACGGGCGACATCCACCGTGTTGTCCTCGCTGCCGGAGTCGAGAAGGACAATTTCGTCAGCCCAGGCGACGGAGGCCAGGCAGTCCGGAAGCAGGTCGGCGGCGTTTTTGGCGATCATCACGACCGACAGACGCGTTGACATTAGTGGCTCCGCTGAGGCAGATAAGGTTGCAGAAGTTGCAGCAGACGAGTGAGTGCGCCCTGGTTCTGATGCAGCACTTCGACAGCATGGCGACCATACCAGAGGCGGTAGTCTTCGTCGGTCAGAAGGGTTGAGACCTCTTTGACCACCGAGTCCGCGTCGGTCACGGTAATTAACCCGTCGGCTTGCTGCAATTTAGCGCAGATATCTTTGAAGTTAAACGTGTGTGGACCCATCAGCACCGGAATGGCGTGTGCGGCCGGCTCAAGCGGATTATGGCCGCCGCGCTCCACAAGGCTTCCGCCGACAAAAGCCAGATCGGCAATGCCGTAAAGCAGCATCAGCTCGCCCATTGTATCGCCAATCACCACCTGAGTGCTGCCGGAGGGGATCTCAGCGCTGCTGCGCAGGGTAAAGCTGAAGCCGCCTTTCTGCACCATCTCACGCGCATCTTTAAAACGTTCGGGGTGACGAGGGACAAGAATCAGCAGCAAATCGGGGAATTTTTCCAGCAGCTTACGATGGGCCTGCAGGATAATGGCTTCTTCGCCGTCATGGGTGCTGGTTGCAATCCACACCTGGCGACGCGGTGCCCACTGGCGACGTAGCGTAATCGCACGGGCGGCGAGTTCAGGCGTGACGGAGATATCGAACTTCAGGCTACCCGTCACCGCAAGCTGGTTGCGCTTTAGGCCCAGAGCGAGAAAGCGCGCCGCGTCTTCTTCATTCTGTGCGGCAATCAGCGTAATTCGGCTGAGCAGGCGGCGCATAAATTTACCTAGCTTGCCGTAACCTTTCGCCGAGCGCTCTGAAAGGCGCGCGTTGGCAATCACCAGCGGAATTTTACGGGCATGCAGGGCGGAAATCATATTTGGCCACAGCTCGGTTTCCATGACGATCACCAGTTTCGGGCGAACGGTATTCAGGAAGCGATTCATGGCGCAAGGCAGGTCGTAAGGCAAATAGACGTGTTGAACGTCTTTACCGAACGCCGATAATGCGCGTTCAGACCCCGTCGGCGTCATGGTCGTGACCGTGATCGGTAGTGACGGATAGCGGTGACGAAGGGCGCGAACCAGCGGGATCGCCGCCAGCGTTTCGCCCACAGAAACGGAATGCAGCAAAATACCGTCCGGCACGACTTTATTGCGGCAGTAACCATAGCGTTCAGCCCAGCGTTTACGATACGCAGGCGCTTTACGGCTACGAAGCAACAGTCGCAGCCACACCAGTGGCTGGATGATGTAGAGCAGGGCGGTATACAACAATTCCAAGCGATTATCCGTTTTTTAGTTTCGGCGGGGAAATTCTAAGCATTTAAGCCGGGTAAAGCTATCTCTTATGCCAGATACCGTTTTAAACGGAAGTAGCGTCGGCCCAGGCGCCAGCGCAAACGGGGGCTTTTGGCACTTTTCCAGATAAGCCTCCAGATACCCGTGTCGAAGAACTCTTTTATTATCATCGACTTCTTCTGCACATCCTTCATATTGTCGAAGGTATGAATGATCCCAAGCCCCTCTTTGGCGATTTGCCAGTGGCAGGCGGGGATATCTTTCACTTTTTCCGGGTAACGCTGGTTGATGGCATCCAGCATTTGCAGAATTTTCATGTAATGGCGCGCCGAGCGAATCAGCGTGTCATCATTGTCCGGCATATGGGAAACCGATGCGGAGTGAATGTAATAGTCGTAAAAACGTTCACTGGTGTACTGCACGCGGTCAGCTGCGAGCAAGACTTCGGTAGTCCACGGGATATCCTGATGGCGCAGGCCGGGCTCAAAACGAAAACCGTTCTGACGAATAAAGTCGTGGCGATAGATATTCAGCCAGGTCACATGCAGAAACTTGCGTGAGTCGAGCGCTTTTTTTAACCAGGCCGCACCGGTCATGACGCCTGTCGAGGCCAGCTTGTCTTCCGGGAAAATCGGCCGTGAAGGCTTCTTATTGTTTTCCCAGACGTAGTTTCCGTTGCAGGTGGCGACATCCAGATTCTGCGTGACGGCCATATCAAGCAAGCGCTGATACATGCCCGGCTTAAAGACATCATCAATATCCGGGAAAGAGAGATATTGGCCGGTAGCGACGGCCAGACCGGTATTGCGCGCAATGGATACACCCTGATTTTCCTGTTCGATAACCTGCATTTGCGGCAGTTTTTCACGCCAGGTTTCGACTATCTGCATCGAACTGTCCGTGGAGCCATCATTGACGATGATGACTTCCATACTGTCGATCTGTTGATTCGCAAGGCAGGTAAAGAACTGATCCAGGAAAGCTTCGCCGTTATAAACGGCAACCACCACGCTTAATAATGGCGCTGAATTTTGCATAAGAAACCTGATTATTATTGATTGTCTACCAACGCAACATATTGCTGGCAAATGGCATTTATCCCGAACGACGCGATCGTTGCGCTATCAACGACAGGCGGGGAGGTATAGAGATCGGCCAGTGTTTTCGCCAGTGATTCGTCATTCATCTCCGACAGCCCGCGCGCCAGCGTACCCGTGAGGATTTCAGCGGGCCCGCCAGGACAGTTCGTACTGACAGGCGGCGTCTGGCAGATGATGGATTCTACCAGTACGTTACCAAAACCTTCACAGTCAGAACTTAACACTAAAAGCCGTGCGCCTTTAATCCACGGATAAGGGTTGGACTCGAAGGGGCGGAAAATAACCTTGTCTTCGATCCCGAGTTCTTTCGCTAACTGTTTAAGCTGTTGAATTTTGGTGTCAGAACCGTTGCCCATCATCACCAGCGATGCGTCTATTTTGCTCTGCGCATAGGCACGCAGAAGGCGGTCGTGGCGTTTATGTTCATGAAAACGACCCACGTGAATAATGTAATCCTGCCCCTGCATCTCAAAAGGCGCATCCGCCAGACGCTGGATTTCAGGAATATCAAAGGGATTATGGATAACCGCTTTGCGACGAAGGTCGATGGACAGCGTCTCTGAGAGATCTTTCAGCACGGCGGCGGAGACGGCGACAACGTTTCGGTTTTCGTAGGTATGACGAATTTTGTAATGCTTAAACCAGCGTGAAAGGCCGTGGCGATGACGCAGGTAGGAGAATGAGAACATGCCATGCACGCAGAACCAGACCTTATCGCGATCCAGCGCACGACTGTGCGCCACAATACGATCGGTTTTATGCAGGTGCGAGAATATGACGTCGAACTTCCCGCTGCGCTCAGCCTGCTCAATGGCATTGTCCAGCAGTTGCGCCCGGCGCGGGATCTCGGTGAGCTTTCTCCAGGGCTTTTTACACGTATCCTGAATGACCTGATAATCAATGCCTGCCGGGATGGCGTAGTCGCACACCTTTCGCAGGGAGAAAAGGGAGACCTGATGCCCCATTTCTATCAATCCGCTGGAGAGGGTGAGAACCGTTTTTTCGGCTCCTCCACCGGGCAAACCATCAATAATCATTAGGATGCGCATTTTTAATCCAGTAATTTTTGATAAAGCGAAATAAGCTGACTTGATAATTTTTCTGGGGTCGCTTCTTTTACGCGCTCACGCGCTGTCCGCCCCATATCGTTATTCTTATCCAAAGATGGAAGGGTCATGACTGCCTCCTTCAATCTGCTGATATCAAGTGCATCACAGTAAAAGCCATTCTGACCTTGCTCAATAAACTCTGCACCACCGCAACTCACTGAAGTAATGACGGGCAAACCGCAGGCCATCGCTTCAAGAATGACGTTTGGAAAAGGATCATACAGCGTTGGCAGCAGTAATCCATCGGATACCTGGTAAAATGGTAGTGTCTCTTTTTGCATCCCCAGGAAGCGAATTTGCCCCTCACAGCCCAATGAACGGGCGAGGTCACGGTAACGACTTTCTGCTTTATCCTGTCCAACCACAATCAGCCACGCGGGTGTGCCCGCAATAGCGCGGATAGCGCTGGCCAGTCCCTTACGTTCAAAACCTGACCCGACGAAACACAACACCACGGCATCGACAGGCAATCCGAGCTGCTGACGCAGTGCAGCGCGCTGTCCTTCGGTTGCCGGAACGAAGCGGCTGGAATCAATTGAATTATAAATCACATGTATCTTTTTTGCGTCAATATCAAAGTCTTCGATGATTTCGCGTTTGATCATCTCCGCGTTGCAGATAACGGCTTTCAATTCAGGAGCCTGATACATTTCACGTTCGGCGTGCATGACGTAGCGATGGTAGCGATCGTGCATCAGAAGTTGTGCACGCCAGGCAGGCAGAATGCGCGCACGCTGCAGCAGCCAACGCCGATGCACGCCATCCCCTGCGCGGTAAATATCGCAGCCAGGAATACGCTCGTGGCTCTGCACAATGTCAAACTGCTGCTGTTCCCACAGTGCACGCGCAGCATGTGCAAACCCACGTTCGCGACTGATTCGGCCCCATTTACGTGGGTCGCAAATATGGATATGCCAGTCGTCCTGCTTCTCCCCCTGCCACTCACGCGTGATGACGTTGAGCTCCAGGTTTTGGTTGCTCAGTGCGGTAAGTGCCCGGGAAACGAAGCGTTCCGCCCCGCCATCAGGGCGGTATTTTTGGCGAACAATCGCCAGACGATGGTGTTTCATTACAGGTATCTCCTGGCGGCGGAGACCACGACATCAACGGGAATGGCGTCGAGATAGCGTTCAGTTGTTTTGGTATCAATGGCGTCCGGGTCGGGAAGTGGGCCAAAATCGCCAGCCCAGATGACTTCACCGTTGACCTGCCATGGCGACCAGAACACCCGTTTTGACGGGCCGAAGAGAGCAATGCACGGCGTCTGAAGCGCGGCGGCCATGTGCATCGGAACGGAATCGACGCCAATAAAGAGGCGCGCATGATCGATAAGTGATGCCAGCTGGCGCAACGTGAGTTGACCGGCCAGTGAGACTACGCCCGTTTTTGGCGCCGCGGCGAGAATGCGGTCTATCATCGCCAGCTCTTTTTTATCCGGGCCAGCGGTGAGAACTACAGTGTGGCCATCCTGCTGGAGTGCCGTGATGGTTTGCGCCATCTTGCCTTCGTCCCAGCATTTAAAGAACCAGCGTGACGTTGGCTGGATCACCACGTAGTTATCAGCCACACCCTGTTGCGTCAGTAGCTGGCGCGCACGATCCCAGTCCTCTGCGCGGTAGGCCATAGTGACGTCTGGCTGAGCCGGGACGGGCAACGGTGAAAGAATAGAAAGATTTTGTTCAACGGTATGGAGAGACGGGTGATTGGCGACGGAAACCAAATCGGTATGGCAAAAACGCCAGAACGCGTTTTTTCGCTTGTTAAACGCGAACCCGAGGCGTACTGGCGCACCGGTGAAACGGGTGACAATGGCGCTGCGCCACTGATCGGCAAGGTTAATCACCAGATGATAACGCTGCGCTCTTAAGGCACAGAGTAACTGCCACTCTTTTTGCAGATGTTTCAGGGTGCCGAGCTGCTTCCATTTACGATCTATACCGTAAATGGTGCCGATCGCCGGATGCGCGGCGAGCATATCGCGTGTCTCTTCATAAAGAAGAACATCGATTTGCGCAGTGGGCCATTTTTGACGTAACGAATTCATGACCGGAGTTGTGAGTAACATGTCGCCATGATGTCGAAGTTTGATAAGTAAAATACGTAAATCAGGCGTGTCGAGTAGGTTAATCATCATCATCTTATCAGCGGTATACTGTCAGCAATTCTAATAGACCTGATGGCGACTTGCACTCTTTCTCCATAATGTCAGGAATTTCCCTGGAAGGGTTTACTCCTGCTTCGCAGAGTGCGTAACATAGCCCTCACTCTTACGTCTTACGGACTCATTATGAAAAAACCAGCGTTTATCATCACCATTGATACAGAAGGCGATAATCTCTGGCAAAACCACCGTGTTATCAAAACGGAAAACGCACGCTACCTGGCACGATTTCAGGCGCTATGCGAGCGTTTTGGTTTTAAGCCGGTCTGGCTGACCAACTATGAGATGGCGATCGAACCGGTTTTCATTGAGTTCGCAAAAGATGTGATTGCCCGCCGCCAGGGCGAGGTTGGCATGCATCTTCATGCGTGGAACAGCCCACCTGAACATGACCTCACCGGTGATGACTGGCGCTGGCAACCTTATCTGATTGAGTTTTCAGATGAAATTATGCGCGAGAAAGTGCTTTTTATGACGCACTTACTGGAAGAGACCTTCCAGACCAAAATGCTGAGCCACCGTGCCGGGCGTTGGGCGTTTGATCGTCGCTACGCAAACTTGCTGATAGAGCTGGGTTATCAGGTTGACTGTTCCGTCACCCCACGGGTGAACTGGCGAAATGCCAAAGGGGCACCGCAGGGTCACGGAGGAACGAATTATCAGCATTTCCCTGACCATGCCTACTTTATCGATACAGAGGATATTTCCCGCCCGGGAAAGAGCCCTTTGCTCGAAGTGCCGATGAGTATTCAGTATAAACACCCGGCCTGGCTGAACACCGTTAAACAGGGCTACGATCGGCTGCGTGGGAAATACCGTTCCCCGTCAGTTAACTGGCTGCGTCCGTCCGGTGGAAATGCGTCTGAGATGATTAAGGTCGCACAACAGTGCTTGTCGCAGGGCAATGATTATGTGGAGTTTATGCTCCATTCTTCAGAGTTTATGCCCGGCGGAAGTCCTACGTTCAAAGATGATGCGGCCATTGAAGGGTTGTACCAGGATTTGGACCAGTTGTTTACATGGCTGTCGGACAAGACGGTGGGGATGACGCTGGCGGAGTTTTATCATCACCAAAAATAATAATGCCCGCCAGGCGGGCATTATATATCATCGTTGTTTTGTCTGAGAGAAAGGTGTACTCAGAGCAAACAGGATCATAAAGAATATCAATGCCTCTGAACTCAACAATATGACGTCTGTCAGGCCATAGAGCAATAATAGAAGCATGGCAGTCATTAGCAGTGCATTTTTGTTTCTGATGGCGTAGCCAATCATCGACATGAAGAAAAAGAGCAGTATTGCCAGGCCAGGTATTCCTTGTAATGAATACTTTTCAATGAATTCATTATGTAGATGCACTTTAATGTAAACGAGAGCTGTTGCGAGATGCGGATGCCCATTTTGAATATATTTTTTTGTCCATGTTTCTCTCTCTTCGACTGACTGACCTAACGGATGCGCAAGACCATTTTGAATACCGATAGTCCACATGGAAAAACGTGCGCCGAGAGAAGTGCGATCGTTGCCTTTCTCATAGTTCTCTAGTTCAGTTTGAGTTTGCATGATCTTAGGTGAAATCAGAGGCTTGTAGCTTACGACTACAATACCCGCCACAATACATAAAAAGATCAGAGTCGATTTCAGATGAATTCTTCTGAAATGATAAAGCGTCATGACGATAGCAAGAAGTAAATAGAGCCCCATTGCAGCACGCGTTCCGGTTAAAAGAATAACAAAGAACGAGACCAAAATGGTAAAACCGGCCAGAACATAGAGCTTTACATTTTGCTGGAGGTAAAGGCTGTACACAAAGGCAAGTGACAGCACGGAGTAAACATAGGCAGAGACCGTGGCTCGATTGATTGCCATTTCAACACGAGCCATACCTTGCGATGCCTGCCACAATCCATAACCGGTTGCGAGAGCAAATCCTGTCGCAGTCGCTAAAAGAAAATATTTCTTAAAGTTTTCTCTGTCGATATAATCTTTAAAACGGTCAATATAGAAAACGAGAATACTCGCCAAAAGTAATTTTTTACTTGCACCGAGATAATCGCTGTACATGTTTAAGCCTTCGCTATGGTACTCGTAGACCATATACCAGACAAAATTCAGTAATCCAATAAGAAGTATGGGTAGTGCTATTGAGAATGGTTTTAGCGTAATTTTTTTATATTCAAACGCTAAACCGAGAATAGCGATATAAATTGCAATATAGAAAAACTCACGTTGCTTCCCTGAATTGACTAATGCAAGCATCAAAGAGATGAAGCTCAGAAAAAGTGTCAGTTGATAAAGTCGAAGTTTTATTTTTTCCATAATGCCTCAATAACCCTTTTCTTATAACTAAACCGAATATGAGTGTCCATAAAGAACGAAAGCGAATAAAGCTGGCTCACCCGATCTTTTACCAAACTTAAGTGTGGCGTCGAGAGATACTTTTTATGGTTACTGTATATATCAAACCAGTGACAATTGATGAGATGTTTAAAACTGCGCGGGAAGGTTTCTTCCATGCGAAGCGTGCAATCAACAAGTGAAGAGACTTTGCTGGCATCAAGTTCGCTGGATAAGCTTCCATGACGTTTGATGTAATAATAATGTCCCTGACGCTGATAAAATATTTTATGCGCTTGCATAATCATTCCGGGGAACACAGCGAAATCTTCGTAACAGACCATCGAAGGTATAGGGTTAGCTTTATACAGGTCTTTGTGAATAAATTGGCCGATCAGATGTGCCTGAAAGTCTTTATGTCGCAAAAAACGGGAGATCGCGTCTTGTTGCGAGATTGCCACAGGGTCGAAACCCTGCCAGGTTGAGGTGATCTTTTTGATATCACGAATTTCACGTAAGCGCGTCAGTAGCATATCTGGACGCTGTGCTTGCAGAAAATCCACGGCATCCTGAATGCTGCCCGGTTTTAGCCGATCATCGCTGTCCAGCATCGTAATATAGTCCCCTGATGCCAGCGTAACAGCGCTGTTTCGGACCCGACCCACGTTACGGTAATCCACACATCGCGTTGTTGCATGAGGTAATTTTGGTAACCACGCTTCAATAATATCCTGTGTGCCATCATCTGAGCTGTCATTAAAGATGATGATCTCAACAGCATCGCCTGCACTGCCAATCGCATTCTGCAGGCTTTCTAAAGTGGCATGAAGGGTATCTTCGGCATTATGCGCGGCAATAATGATGCTTAGAAAAGCCATAAAAATTAGTTTCCCTGGGCATCAGTGAGAGATGTGATTGTGTTAGCTTTTGGTAATTCGCGAATAAAATCTTTAAGCTCACGTAGTGATTCGTCTGTCACAGCGAAAAGTTCTTCCCGATCTTGGGAGAAATAGTAGCGTGTTTCAAATACATACGAACAAATATGCGCATCATTCCCAATCAGCAATACTTTACCAAGCGGACGTTGTTCATAATGGCAACAAGGGCCAAACAGCAACACCACCGGGACGCCCACCGCATCGGCAATGTAGATATTCCCTGAATCTGACGCAATATAACAATCCATTTTGGATATCGCCCACGGCAGCTCTTCGAGCGATATTTTCCCAATGAGGTTGATAAAATTGGGAATTTCACCGTAAGCGCGGGTGATGTCATCCATCCACGGCTGTTCGTTCGGTGCGCCAAAAACATAAAACTCGCAGGGCAGGTCGGCAAGATGATCGACAATACGTTTCCAGATTGCCGGGGGAACCGTCTTTGCTTTGTTACCGGCAGAAATGCTGATACCAATTCGGATAACCCCGGGTTTATCGAGAATTTGCGGGTAAACCGCAGGCTTGAACAGGGGCTTTGTGGCGTGCTTGGGGGAGTCCTGCCAGGTGAGCGCGCGATCGGCGAGCTTGAGATAGTTAGTGACGGACAGCGTCTTTTTGCCATGCTCAACGGTACCATCAGCCGTGGCATAAAAAATTCCGTGATACCACCTGCGCGTATAAGTGCTTAAAAATTGTTTGTTTTTTGCATTACAGGCTGAGGCGAAAAAGAGATTCACACTGTTGGGCTGCAGCAGATAGACATTGTCGTAGCGATTCATGATCCGGCAGGCGAAGCAGAGCTTACGCCACAGGTTGCGCTTTTGCTGCTCCACAAAAAAGATCTCTTCGATACTGTCGTCATGCTGAGCCAATGCGTTAACGCTGCGGCTGATCAGCACATCGCTTTTTTGCAGATACGCCAGTAGAGGCGTTGCATTGATAAAGTCACCGATTTTGGCTGTCTGAATGACAAGGTTTCTGCCCGTGTCTTTGCGAAACAGCTTCCGGATGAGTTTCACCGGAAAAAGTAAAATCAGCAGAAATACATAACTCATGGGTTAAATATCCCTGTTAGAAAGCCGATGGCTGCCCTGTAAAAACGAAAAAATCGCATCTGCGGTTATGTCTCTCATCTGCTGCGTCGGACTGACCATTTGATGCTGGTTTTTACCGTACCCCCCGATCAGCCCCGGGTCGGTCGGACCGAAAAGGGTGATATTGGGGCGGTCCAGCGCTGCGGTTAAATGGCTTAATCCGGTATCCACGGATACGACGGCGTTGGCGCCTGCCAGTTGCGCGGCAACCTGAGCCAGCGTGAGTTTAGGTAACACTTCCACATTTGAAAAACCCGCGGCCAAACGCTCTGCGCGTTGCCTTTCGTGTTCTGCGCCCCACGGGAGTTTAATATGGATGCCGGTCGGTTGCATTAGCTCAATGAGTCTTCGCCAGTGTGATTCCGGCCAGTGCTTATCATCGCGCGTTGTGGCATGCAGAAAGACCAGATAGGGCGGTGTGTGCGTCTTCGCATCGCGCAAAAAATGCTGCGCAATAGCGTAATCACCCTGCGTGTCCGGTTTTGCATAGCCGAGGCTTTTCGCAAACAGCTCACGGGTGCGCTCCACGGCGTGCTGCTGTTTCGCGATATGGTGGCGGCGATTATAGAACAGGCTCGCCAGCGGCTCGCGGGCGGTTTGCCAGTCCATACCGTGCTTTACGCCGTGCGCCAGACGCGTGACCAGCGCGGCGCTTTTGACCAGACCCTGTGCGTCAATGATGGCATCGTAACGCTGCGCTTGCACCGCATCACGGAAGGCTTGACGTTCAGCCTTAATCGGTGCCGAGAACCACGCTTTACGCCAGCGGCGGATAGCAACCGGGATCACGCGGTCTACTGCTTCATGCCAGGTGGGGATCTGTGCGAAGCCCTCCTCCACCACCCAGTCAAAACGAATGCCGGGAATGGCCTGCATGGCGTCGGTGAGCGACGGCAGAGTATGCAGCACATCGCCCATGGAAGAGGTTTTAACGATCAATACCCGCATCCGTTATCCTTCTTCACTCAACAGCAGCTCGTTGAGCTCTTCAAGGACGCGCTCGGGCGTGATGTCGATCAGGCTCTGGTGATAGCCTTCAGCCGCATTGCCTTTTCGCACCTTGTGATAACCGCTGATCAGACGTATGACGCGCGCTTTATGAGAAAGCGGTGGCGTAAAGTCAGGGCTGCTGGGGCCATACAGAGCAACCAGCGGCCGGTTGAGCGCAGCGGCGACGTGCATCAGGCCTGAGTCGTTGGTGACGACGGCTTTACAGGCGGCAAGTAAAACTACCGCCTGTTCCAGCTGGGTTTCCCCTGCCAGATTACGGCACCATGCCTGCTGTTCTGTATTCAGCGAAGCCAGAATTTCGTTACCCGCCTCGTGGTCTTTCGCCGAGCCAAACAACACGACCTGATTACCTTCATCGATCAGCTGTTTTGCCAGCTCAGCGTAATGATAATGCGGCCAGCGTTTTGCCGGGCCGAACTCTGCTCCCGGGCAGAAACCGATCATAGGGCGTTCTGATGAAATTCCAAACGCGTTGCAGGTGTGGGATTTCTCACCGTCGTTGACCTGGAGCTGGGGCCAGAGCAGCGGTTGCGGCAGATCTTTTGCGCTGCGCATCACGCCTTTGTCATAGGCCAGCGCGACGTAGCGCTCGACCATAAGTGGCCAGGCGTCTTTATCGAGCACGCGCGCGTCGTTCAGCAGACCGTAGCGCATTTCTCCACGCCAGCCGGTGCGATGGGGGACGCCCGCAAAGAAGGGTACCAAGGCGGATTTAAAGGAGTTAGGCAGGACATAGGCGCGGTCATAGCGCTTTTCGCGCAGGCTATGGCCGAGCTTGCGACGTTCACCAATTTCCAGCGCGCCGTGGCCGAGCGGCATTGGGATCGCCTCGTTAACTTCCGGCATACGCGATAACAACGGACGGCACCAGGCAGGTGCCATCACGTCAATTATCGCCTGGGGATAACGCGCCTTGAGCGTGCGATAGAGACTTTGCGACATCATCATGTCGCCCACCCATGACGGGCCGATCACCAGAATTTTCATACTTACGCGTCGCGGTTCAGCCAGGCCATATATTCCGTTACGCCTTCGGCAACGGTCTTGAACGGTTTGTCGTAACCCGCTGCACGCAGGTTGGTCAAATCCGCCTGCGTGAAGGCCTGGTAACGACCTTTCAGTTTGTCCGGGAACGGAATGTATTCAATGCTGCCTTTTTTGTGGTACGCCAGGGTGGCGTCCGCCACGGCCTGGAAGGATTCCGCACGGCCTGTCCCCAGGTTAAAGATACCGGAGACGCCGTTTTCCCAGAACCACAGGTTCACTGCCGCCACGTCGCCTACGTAGACGAAGTCACGCTTGAAGCCGTCACTGCCTTCAAACAGTTTCGGGCTTTCGCCATTGTTCAGCTGCGTGTTCAGGTGGAACGCGACGCTCGCCATGCTCCCTTTGTGGCCTTCGCGCGGTCCGTACACGTTGAAGTAACGGAAACCCACAATCTGGGAATTGGCTTCAGGCAGAACCTGACGCACGTATTCGTCGAACAGGAATTTGGAGTAGCCATAGACGTTCAGCGGCTGCTCATATTCGCGGGATTCGATAAAGTCTGACGTACGGCCACCGTAGGTTGCTGCAGAAGAGGCGTACAGGAACGGAATTTCACGCTCCAGGCAGTAATGCAGGATCTCTTTGGAGTACTGATAGTTATTGTCCATCATGTACTTGCCATCCCACTCGGTGGTGGAAGAGCATGCACCTTCGTGGAAGATGGCTTCGATCTCGCCGAACTCTTCACCTGCCATAATCTGGATAAGGAAGTCTTCTTTATCCATATAGTCAGCGATGTTCAGATCCACCAGGTTTACAAACTTGGTGCCGTCTTTCAGGTTGTCCACCACCAGAATGTCGGTGATGCCTTTGTCATTGAGGGCCTTAACAATGTTGCTGCCGATAAAGCCCGCGCCGCCGGTAACGATGATCATAACTGTAACCTTTGAAGTGTGGAGTCCGGGGACAATCCCGGACGCTAATGTTCTTATCATATCATTAGTATGGCTGCCCTTCAGCCATTCACCGACATAGCGCAAGGGTACACGTGATTTATGCTGCAAAAACGAGAAGAGATAATGTGTCATCTCGTCATGGCGGCCAGGGTTGGGTAATATGTGCCAAAATTTGCCGAGTCTGGAGAATTGCAATGCGTGGTGATTTTTACAAACAGTTAAACAGCGACCTCGACACCGCACGTGCGGAAGGGTTGTTCAAAGAAGAGCGTATTATCACGTCTGCTCAGCAGGCGGACATCACCGTTGCCGATGGCAGCCATGTGATCAACTTTTGTGCGAACAACTACTTAGGTCTTGCGAATCACCCTGAGCTGATTGCCGCGGCAAAACAAGGCATGGACACCCACGGTTTCGGTATGGCCTCCGTACGCTTTATCTGCGGTACGCAGGACAGCCATAAGCAGCTTGAGAAAAAGCTGGCGGACTTCCTGGGGATGGAAGATGCGATCCTGTACTCCTCGTGCTTCGACGCCAACGGTGGTCTGTTTGAGACGCTGCTCGGCGCAGAAGATGCCATTATCTCCGACGCCCTGAACCACGCTTCTATCATTGACGGTGTGCGCCTGTGTAAAGCGAAGCGCTTCCGCTACGCCAACAACGACATGGTTGAACTGGAAGCGCGCCTGAAAGAAGCGCGTGAAGCAGGTGCCCGCCATGTGCTGATCGCCACCGACGGCGTGTTCTCTATGGATGGCGTGATTGCCAACCTGAAGGGCGTGTGCGACCTGGCAGACAAATACGATGCGCTGGTGATGGTTGATGATTCACACGCCGTCGGTTTTGTTGGTGAGAACGGCCGTGGATCTCACGAATACTGTGACGTAATGGGTCGCGTGGACATTATCACCGGTACGCTGGGTAAAGCGCTCGGCGGCGCGTCAGGGGGTTATACTGCTGCGCGTAAAGAGGTGGTTGAGTGGCTGCGCCAGCGTTCCCGTCCGTACCTGTTCTCCAACTCGCTGGCGCCGGCGATCGTTGCCGCATCCATTAAAGTCCTGGAAATGGTGGAGTCTGGCGCTGAGCTGCGCGACCGTCTGTGGTCAAACGCCCGCCTGTTCCGTGAAAAAATGGGTGCCGCAGGGTTTACGCTCGCCGGTGCCGATCACGCCATTATCCCGGTGATGCTGGGCGATGCGGTTGTGGCGCAGAATTTTGCCCGTGAGCTGCAGAAAGAAGGAATTTACGTTACCGGGTTCTTCTTCCCGGTGGTACCAAAAGGCCAGGCGCGTATCCGCACCCAGATGTCTGCGGCGCATTCGCCTGAACAAATTGAACGTGCGGTGGAAGCCTTTACCCGCATCGGCAAACAGCTGGGCGTAATTGCCTGAGGACGTGTGATGAAAGCGTTATCCAAACTGAAAGCGGAAGAAGGGATTTGGATGACCGACGTGCCGGAGCCGGAAGTCGGTCATAACGATCTGCTGATCAAAATTCGTAAAACCGCCATTTGCGGCACTGACGTTCATATCTACAACTGGGACCAGTGGTCGCAGAAAACCATTCCGGTACCGATGGTCGTGGGCCACGAATATGTCGGCGAAGTGGTGGGCATGGGTCAGGAAGTAAAAGGCTTCAACATTGGCGACCGCGTCTCGGGTGAAGGTCATATTACCTGTGGTCACTGCCGTAACTGCCGCGGTGGACGCACGCACCTGTGCCGCAACACAATCGGCGTGGGCGTGAACCGTCCGGGCTGCTTCGCAGAATACCTGGTGATCCCGGCGTTTAACGCGTTCAAAATCCCGGATAACATTTCTGACGATCTGGCCTCTATCTTTGATCCCTTCGGCAACGCGGTACACACGGCGCTCTCTTTCGACCTGGTCGGCGAAGATGTGCTGGTTTCCGGCGCGGGTCCCATCGGGATTATGGCTGCCGCGGTGGCGAAGCACGTTGGTGCCCGCAATGTGGTGATTACCGATGTGAACGAGTATCGCCTGTCTCTGGCGCGCAAAATGGGTGTGACCCGCGCGGTGGATGTCTCTAAAGAGAGCCTGAGCGACGTGATGGAAGAGCTGGGCATGACCGAAGGTTTTGACGTGGGTCTTGAGATGTCCGGCGCACCACCGGCGTTTCGCACCATGCTGGACACCATGAACCACGGCGGACGTATTGCGATGCTGGGCATTCCACCGTCTGATATGTCTATCGACTGGAACAAGGTTATCTTCAAGGGGCTGTTCATCAAAGGTATCTACGGCCGCGAGATGTTCGAAACCTGGTACAAGATGGCGGCACTGATCCAGTCTGGTCTGGACCTGTCTCCGATTATCACCCATCGCTTCTCCATCGATGAGTTCCAGGAAGGCTTTGACGCGATGCGCTCTGGCCAGTCCGGGAAGGTTATCCTGAGCTGGGATTAGTCATAAAAAAAGGGGCCTCAGGCCCCTTTTTTTACTGATTCTTCTTCTCTTCGTCTGTCAGGTAACGCACCTTTCGCGTGTAATCCTGACCTTTGAACTGCAGCTTATTGTCTGGTGACTCAAGATACTTCTGCCATTCGGATAGCGGGAAACCGCCGTGTGCACCAATGACCTCTTTCGGTACCACAGCCTCTTGTCCGCCAATTTTCTTAGAGACCGGCCAGTTCATCCAGTCACCCAGATTGACCGTTTTCACATCCAGCATATCCAGAAGTGCGGCGAGCGGAAGCTGATCGGTTGGGGGCTGATTATCTTCCATTAGCTCCCAGGTATCCTGGAACAGGGTCAACCACAGCGGGCAAATGCGTCGCCACGTCTTTTGGGTTGCTGCGAGGAAAGCGCCGTTCACGTGATCGACAAGATAAGGGCGCACCGTCTCTTTGTAATAGGCGGGCACTTTCTCCGCGGGAGCGCCATCGAGTTTGGCGATCATCTTACCCTGACGGAAGCTGGAGTAGATATGCATATCGGCCATGTTGATCTCAGGCATTTTGAGCAGATTGAGATCGGAGTCGATCATCAAAACGCCTTCACCCCGGGCCTGTAGCGGCGCATTGAGCTTCACCAGACGGCTAAGATAGATCTGCTTGTAGCGGTAACTCTCTTCTCGTTTAGGAAGCGTGAGTGTCACTACGCGAGTTTTAGGGGGAAGCACCCCGAAAGCAGATTCTGGCTGATCGCTGACAATCACGATCTCGCTGACGCCGGTGGCATAACGCTCAGCAAAAGTTGCCGACAGTAACGCCTCTTCAACAAAATCAGCGCCGGTGCAAGGAATGACGATGGAGTCAACGGCAACAAGATTGCCCGTTACCGGCAGGGAACGGTACGGAATGTTATGTCGTCCGGTAATATGACGATAGCGAGCGTTAAGGAATTTAAACATGTTCATCTCGTGTGATTATTTTGCGCCAAGTACCGCTTCGACGCCGCTAACATACTGTTCAATGGCATAGGTTCGGCAGACATTCTGACGGGCAGCCAAAGCCAGGCGTGCGCGCAGATCGGCATCTTTCCAGATGCTTTCAAGATGCGCGGCAAGCTGTGAAACGTCGCCCCAGGGGAACAAGAGTCCCGTCGACCCTGGGTCAATTAATTCCGCTGTCCCGGTCACCTGCGAGCCAATGACAGGGATATTAAGCAACATGGCTTCCAGCACGACGCGAGGTAATCCTTCGCTCTGTGAGGCTAAAATAAAAGCGTCAAATGTCGCAAGGTAATCAAAGGGGGTATTCTGGAATCCCGTGAAGATGACCTGCTTCTCAATACCCAATGCGGTGGCCTGAGCAATTAATGCGTCGCGTTCGCCACCTTCACCGACTAACACCATCTTCCATTTTGCGTCAGGGTTCTTCTGACTGAACTGCGCCAGCGCCTCCAGAGTATGATGGTTTGCTTTGCGGGGGATCAGTGACCCCACGCTACCGAAAACGAAAGTATCGTCATCAATGTTCAGCCGCTGGCGCATTGCACGTCGGTCTGGCAGGGGCTGGTGGATGTCGATTGCATTGTTTACGGTTGTGCAGAGCTCAGGGCGAACCCCATTCTGAAGTAAAACACGCTCAACGCCGTGGGAGACCGCAATGATTTTTGTGGCATGGTCATTAACCAGCCTGACCAGCGGCGGCGTCATGACAGGTTCGATGCGGCAGTGCTGAATTAACCGCACATGCTGTTTTGCACCAGCTAAATACCCTTCTTCATTTGAGCCAGGCTGATTGTTCATATACAGCGTATCGAATCCGCCTTCACTGAGCAGCGTTGCAATTCTGCGAACATTGGGCCGAATACGCCAGAGCGTATCGATATGGCGCGTAAAGGCCTTACGCCCCCGGCGCGAGAAGAAAAGGAGACTGCGGCCCAGCTCTTTCGCAAGTTTCGCCCATACGGGCTGCCGTGGCTGAGGGATCACAATTAAGGGAATGCCGATACTGTCCAGCACCTGGCCGATCGTTTGCCCTTCGGCACGGCTGTAATCACTGTAAAAACAGCAGGTGATATCAAACTTCTCGCGGTCAATCCGCTTCAGAAGTTCGAGCATGCTGTTGGTGCCACCGCCCCACTCTTTGCCGGTATCGAGGAGCAGTATTTTGTGTCGTTGCAGCATCGTTCTACCTTAATCGCCTCTCACAGTCTGTTGCCGGGTAATATTCCAGCCCTGCCACTGGTGCTGGAAATATTGCACCAGTGTACTCTGGCTCACGCTCTCACTAAGCACGGCAAAGAACCGCGTCGCGTAGACGGGTTCCGGCGGGCGTTTCGTTTTACACAGCGTCACACCCCTGAATGGATTGCGCGGCTGCGTTACCGGTGGCTGTGCATTGCCAGGACGCGACGTATCAACCTGTGGCTCATTCAGCAGATCGCCTGGACGAACCAGCGTAATATCAGAGGGCAATGTCGGCAGCATCTGCTGCAGAACGCGAACGGTAGACGGGTGCGGATGGCCGATAGCAATAGCCGAGCCATTGCGTCGGGCTAGCTGTACGGCGCGATTGAACTGTCCGCGGATATCCGCGTCGTTCTGGGTGTCATCGAGGAACACCTTGCGCTTTATTACCTTCACGCCTGTACCCTGCGCGGCACGCATCGCCTGGCTGTTGCCGATGGTCATGCTGTCGAGGAAATAGAGGTTATAGCGCTCCAGCGACTGCATCACTTTGAGCATCCCGTACAGGCTGGAGGTCATCGCGCTGCCCATATGGTTGTTCAGCCCGACGGCGTACGGCACTTTATTGTAAGCATCGCGAATGATGCGATCGATCTCATCGCTGCTCATATCAGGGCGCAAAGTATCTTTTTCCAGCGGCTGCTTGCTGAGCGGTGCCATCGGCAGATGGATGAGAACCTGATGGCCGCTGTTATGCGCTTTGATCGCCATTTCACGCGCGTGCGGCGCATTCGGGAGGACGGCGACAGAGATGGCGGCCGGCATCGCCAGTACCTGATTCTCGGTGTGCGGACGATAACCGAAGTCATCAATCACTATCGCGAGTTTGCCAGCGTAGACCGGTGCTGCCAGCGCCAGTGCACTGGCGAAGGAGAGAACAATTCGACGAAATTGAAGCAAAACTTATCTTCCCAACCACGGCTGTGGATTGACCGCCTGACCCTGGCGACGAATTTCGAAATAGAGTGACGGGCGGCCCTGACCGCCACTGCTGCCCACGAGGGCGATGGGTTGGCCGGCGCGCACCTGAGTACCAACGCTGACCAGTGCGCTCTGGTTGTAGCCGTAAAGGCTCATATCGCCTTTACCGTGCTCCACCACTACCACAAGCCCGTAACCCTGCAGCCAGTCGGCCAGAATCACACGGCCATCGGCGATGGCTTTTACTTCGCTACCTTCAGACGCACCGATAACTATCCCTTTCCAACGTAGTTCA
This sequence comes from Enterobacter sp. PTB, assembly GCF_051130085.1. Classification (NCBI taxonomy): domain Bacteria; kingdom Pseudomonadati; phylum Pseudomonadota; class Gammaproteobacteria; order Enterobacterales; family Enterobacteriaceae; genus Enterobacter; species Enterobacter sp. PTB. The sequence goes on along the minus strand of NZ_JBDKEE010000007.1, from coordinate 84,757 downwards.
CCCTGCAGCTGTTCGCCATAGCGATGCAGAATTGTACCGCGTACGGGCCAGTAAGCCTGACCACGAGGGGAGCCTAAACCGCCGGTACGTGACATCAGGGAGCGTTCGCTTTCGCTTGGCTTGTAGGTCGTACCTTTGCGTGAGGCTTCCTGCTGCTTGTCGCGTACGGCCTGCGCTTCGCGGGCCTCTTTTTCGGCGCGCGCTTTCGCCGCCGCTTCCGCGCGGGCGATACTGTTACGCAGTTTCGATTCGTTGGCGCGCATTTCGCTCAGCTGGCTTTGGCCTTGCTGAATAGAGGACTCGAGACCGGAAAGGGTTTTCTTGCGCTCGTTGCGGGCCTGCTCGAGCTTCGCTTGTTGCGCCTGCTGTTCGTAGAGCAGCGTCTGTTGCTGGCTCTGCTTCTCTTCGAGCTCGGCTTTTTGCGTGGTGACCTCTTCGCGCGTCTGTTTCAGCTGCGCGATAGTCTCCTGACGCGCCTGGTTCAGATAACCAAAGTAGGCCTGCAGACGCTGACCGCGCTGGCTCTCTTCACCGCTGAGGATCAACTGAAGGCCCGTATGCTCACCCTGACGAAAAGCAGCATCAAGCTGTGCGGCAAGGTTGCGTTCCTGGGCATCACGCTGGCGTTCCAGTTTGGCAATCGACGCGTTCATTTCGTCGATCTGTTTATTCAACTGGGCGAGGGTGTTTTGCGTTTCACGTAATTTACGTGCGGCAGCGGAGATGGCTTCTTCCTGCTGCTTAAGCTGAGCGAGCAGAGCAGAGCGTTGCTGTTGTTGCTGGCGTACCGCACGCTCTTTCGCGGCGATATCGGCCTGAATGGATTTCAGCTGGTCACGGTCATCCGCGTGGGCGGATGCGGCGCACAGCAATACGCCAGCGCTGAGTGCGCTGGCGCAAAGCAGAGGTCTGACTGATAACCTAAGCGGCTTCACGACCCATGTGATTGAAAAAATCGCCTTTCCCCTCATGGGGAGCGATTATTCCACGATGAACAGCGGCTTACCAGTCATCTCTTCAGGGATCTCCATGCCCATCAGCGACAACATGGTTGGCGCGATGTCGGAAAGCTTGCCGCCTTCCACTGCTTTCAGTGATTTATCACCCACATAAATCAGCGGAACAGGCAGGTTGGTGTGAGCGGTGTGCGCCTGGCCGGTTGCCGGGTCGCGCATCTGTTCTGCGTTACCGTGGTCAGCGGTGATGAGCAGCTGGCCACCAACGGATTCAACCGCTTTCGCGACCTGGTCAACACAGTGATCCAGCGCTTCAACCGCTTTTACGGCGGCTTCCATCACGCCGGTATGACCCACCATGTCGCCGTTCGGGTAGTTACAGATGATGGTGTCGTATTTGCCGCTTTCGATTGCCGCAACCAGTTTTTCAGTCAGCTCGGCAGAGCTCATTTCTGGCTGCAGATCATAGGTAGCCACTTTGGGTGAATTAATCAGAATGCGATCTTCGCCTTTGAACGGCTCTTCAACACCGCCGTTAAAGAAGAAGGTGACGTGGGCATATTTCTCGGTTTCGGAGATACGCAGCTGTGTCTTGTCGTTCTTCGCCATCCACTCGCCGAAGGTATTGGCCAGTGAAGCGGGTGGATAAGCGCATGGCGCATTGATGTCAGCGGCGTATTCGGTCAGCTGAATAAAGTCGATCTTCACCACTTTCTTACGGGTGAAACCGTCGAAATCACTGTTCACGAACGCACGGGTGATTTCACGCGCGCGGTCAGCACGGAAGTTCATGAAGATCAGCGCGTCGCCGTCTTCCATGGCGGCATCAGCCTGACCTTCAGCACGAATGACGGTTGCTTTCACGAATTCATCGTTTTCATCACGCGCGTAAGCGGCTTCCAGACCTTCCACCGCGGTCGCGAACTGGAATTCACCTTTTGCCAGCGTCATCAGGTCATAGGCCTGTTCAACGCGATCCCAACGGTTGTCGCGGTCCATTGCGTAGTAGCGCCCGATGATAGAGGCCACACGTCCTTTGCCAAGCGCGGCGAATTTGTTTTCGAAGGAGGCCAGTGAACCTTTTGCGCTGCGTGGTGGCGTATCACGACCGTCCAGGAAAGCGTGCAGATAGATTTTTTCTGCGCCGCGCTCAGCCGCCAGTTCAACCATCGCCATGATGTGATCTTCGTGGCTGTGTACGCCACCGGCGGAGAGCAGACCCATGATATGAACTGCTTTACCGGCCGCCACGGCTCTGTCCACCGCGCCGCAAAGTACTGGGTTGTTGAAGAAGGTACGTTCTTTGATTTCAACGTCCAGACGCGTCAGGTCCTGATACACGATACGACCTGCACCCAGGTTTACGTGGCCAACTTCGGAGTTGCCCATCTGACGATCTGGCAGACCCACTTCCAGCCCGGACGCATCAATCAGGGTGTGGGGACGTTTTGCCCACAGCGCGTCCATCACCGGCGTTTTGGCGTTGAAAATGGCGTTATCCTGTTGATCTTCACGGTAGCCATAGCCATCCAGAATCACCAGTACCATAGGTTTTTTAGAAACCGACATTGCGACAACCTCATGCTCAAGAGTCAAAATTTGCGTAATTTTACTACAGCTGAATCGATCAAATAGCCGCAGAAGATCAAAGAAAGCGCAGGGGCAAGGTGCTTAGCGGACGCTTTTGAGGCAATTTTTTAGGTGGCAGGCCTCAGAAAATGGATTAGGTTATGGTCGCTGGCTGTATTTGCCACAACGCACAGGTATACTCCTGTCCTGGTTTTTTTAATCACTAAGTCGGAGTAGTTACCCTCCATGCAAGAAATTATGCAATTCGTTAGCCGCCATCCGGTTCTGAGCATCGCGTGGATTGGCCTGCTGGCTGCTGTGCTGTTCACCACATTTAAAGGCCTGACGTCTAAGATTAAGGTTATCACCCGTGGTGAAGCGACGCGTCTGATTAACAAAGAAGATGCCGTCGTGGTCGATCTGCGTCAGCGTGACGATTTCCGTAAAGGTCACATTGCTGGCGCTATCAACCTGTTACCTGCTGAAATCAAAGCGAACAACGTTGGCGAGCTTGAGAAACATAAAGCCCAGCCGATTATCGTTGTTGACGCGACCGGTATGCAGGCGCAGGAATCTGCCAGCGCGCTGCATAAAGCAGGCTTCGAAAACGTAACGGTTCTGAAAGAAGGTATTTCCGGCTGGAGCGGGGAAAATCTTCCTTTGGTTCGCGGTAAATAAGGAGTTCAGTAATGGCCAATATCGAGATCTACACCAAAGCAACGTGCCCGTTCTGCCACCGTGCAAAAGCGCTTCTGAACAGCAAAGGCGTAGCGTTCAAAGAACTGCCGATTGACGGTGACGCGATTAAACGCGAAGAGATGATCCAACGTAGTGGTCGTACGACGGTTCCGCAGATTTTTATTGATGCGCAGCACATTGGCGGCTGTGATGACTTGTATGCGCTCGATGCCCGTGGTGGACTCGATCCGCTGCTGAGCTAAGAGACTTTAGGACAATTAAAAAGGGTTTTTCCATGTCAGAACAAAACAACACCGAAATGACTTTCCAGATCCAGCGTATCTACACCAAGGATGTCTCTTTCGAAGCGCCAAATGCGCCACACGTTTTCCAGAAAGATTGGCAGCCAGAGGTTAAACTTGATCTTGATACCGCATCTACCCAACTGGCGGATGACGTGTATGAAGTCGTACTGCGTGTGACTGTTACTGCCTCTCTGGGCGAAGAGACTGCATTCCTGTGTGAAGTTCAGCAGGGCGGCATCTTCTCCATCGGCGGCATCGAAGGCAACCAGATGGCGCACTGCCTGGGTGCATACTGCCCGAACATTCTGTTCCCGTATGCTCGCGAATGCATCACCAGCCTGGTTTCTCGCGGTACATTCCCGCAACTGAACCTTGCGCCAGTTAACTTTGATGCGCTGTTCATGAACTATCTGCAGCAGCAAGCTGGCGAAGGTACTGAACAACATCAGGATGCCTGATGAGCACTCTTAATGCGTCAATGACTGTGATCGGTGCCGGCTCATACGGCACCGCTCTTGCCATCACGCTGGCAAGAAATGGTCACGAAGTGGTTCTCTGGGGCCACGACCCAAAACATATCGCGACGCTGCAACGCGACCGTTGCAACGTGGCGTTCCTCCCGGACGTTCCGTTCCCAGACTCCCTGCACCTTGAAAGTGACCTTGCGACCGCGCTGGCGGCCAGCCGCAACATTCTGATTGTGGTGCCGAGCCATGTGTTTGGCGAAGTGCTGCGCCAGATCAAGCCGCTGATGCGTCCTGATGCGCGCATTGTATGGGCCACCAAAGGGCTGGAAGCCGAAACCGGACGCCTGTTGCAGGATGTCGCCCGCGAAGCGCTGGGTGATGACATCCCGCTGGCGGTTATCTCGGGGCCGACGTTTGCTAAAGAGCTGGCCGCTGGCCTGCCGACGGCGATCTCGCTGGCATCAACCGATCAGGCCTTCTCCGACGATCTTCAACATCTGCTGCACTGCGGTAAAAGCTTCCGCGTTTACAGCAACCCCGATTTTATCGGTGTACAGCTGGGCGGTGCGGTGAAGAACGTGATTGCGATCGGCGCCGGAATGTCCGACGGGATTGGCTTTGGTGCCAACGCACGTACCGCACTGATTACGCGCGGCTTAACCGAGATGTCCCGCCTTGGCGCAGCACTGGGTGCCGATCCGACCACCTTCATGGGCATGGCGGGCCTGGGCGATCTGGTGCTGACCTGTACCGACAACCAGTCCCGTAACCGCCGCTTTGGCATGATGCTCGGTGAGGGCATGGATGTGAAAGGCGCGCAGGAGAAGATTGGTCAGGTGGTTGAAGGCTATCGCAATACCAAAGAAGTTCGCGAATTGGCGCACCGTTTTGGTGTCGAAATGCCAATAACCGAGGAAATTTATCAGGTATTGTATTGCGGAAAAAATGCGCGCGAGGCAGCATTGACCTTATTAGGTCGTTCGCGCAAGGATGAGCGCAGCAGTAACTAGTCGCAGGGATTCTTGTTAGCACTATGACCCGGCCAGCACAGAACTGGCCGGTCATTAACATGTCGTCTGGAGTAAGCAATGCCGTGTGAAGAACTGGATATCGTCTGGAACAATATTAAAGCTGAAGCCCGGGCTTTGGCTGACTGCGAGCCAATGCTGGCCAGTTTCTATCATGCGACGCTACTCAAGCACGAAAACCTCGGCAGCGCCCTGAGCTATATGCTCGCCAATAAACTGGCTTCCTCGATTATGCCCGCCATCGCCATTCGTGAAGTGGTAGAAGAGGCCTATGCCGCTGACCCTGAAATGATCGCTTCTGCTGCCTGTGATATCCAGGCCGTGCGCACGCGTGACCCGGCGGTGGACAAATACTCTACGCCGTTGCTGTATCTGAAGGGCTTTCATGCCTTGCAGGCGTATCGCATCGGCCACTGGCTGTGGAATGAAGGCCGCCGCGCGCTGGCTATCTTCCTGCAAAACCAGGTTTCCGTGACCTTCCAGGTGGATATTCACCCGGCCGCGAAAATAGGCCGCGGGATCATGCTTGACCACGCCACCGGCATTGTCGTCGGTGAAACCGCGGTGATTGAAGATGACGTTTCGATTCTGCAGTCGGTCACGTTAGGCGGTACCGGTAAAACCAGCGGCGATCGCCATCCGAAAATCCGTGAAGGGGTGATGATTGGCGCGGGCGCCAAGATCCTCGGCAACATCGAAGTGGGTCGTGGTGCGAAGATTGGCGCCGGTTCGGTTGTTCTGCAGCCTGTTCCGCCGCACACGACCGCCGCTGGCGTACCGGCACGTATTGTCGGTAAACCAGACAGCGACAAACCGTCGATGGATATGGATCAGCACTTCAACGGTATTCACCATACGTTTGAGTATGGTGACGGTATTTAACTTCTGAGAATGGCGCCCGGGTATCCCAGCTGGCGCCATGCTTCATACACCACCACCGACACCGCATTTGACAGGTTCATGCTGCGGCTGTCCGGCATCATCGGAATACGAATCTTCTGCTCAGCGGGCAGGGCATCAAGAATGGTGGCCGGCAGGCCGCGCGTTTCCGGGCCAAACATCAGATAATCACCGTCCTGATAGCGCACGGCGCTATGTGCCGGCGTACCTTTGGTGGTCAGGGCGAACATGCGCTGCGGGTTTTCGCTTTCCAGAAACGCGGCGTAATCATGATGGCGAACCACGGCCGTAAATTCATGATAATCCAGCCCCGCGCGGCGCAGACGTTTGTCGTCCCACGTAAAACCCATCGGCTCGATGATATGCAGACGAAAACCGGTGTTGGCGCACAGGCGGATAATATTGCCGGTATTCGGCGGAATTTCTGGTTCGAATAAAACGATGTTAAGCATGCTGCCCCCTTAATTGCGGGGGCAGAATAGCAGAAACCGGGCCGCTTATGCGACGCCGAGATCCTGCGAGCGGCAACGCAGCATTTTGTAGAAGGTTGCCGCGGCCGCCAGCAGGGCGGGCAGGCTAAGGATCATCAAAATACTGTCTGCCTGCCACTGCATGGAGAGAAGCTGCGCGCTGGTCATGGTGCCCGCCACGCCACCAAAGCGGCCAATGCCCTGCATCCAGGCAATGCCCGTTGCGCGACACTCGGTAGGATAAAAGGTGGCTGCCAGCGTCTGCATTCCCGATTGCGCGCCGTTCATCGCGATCCCCATCAGGAAAATCAAGCCGCCAAACAGAGCGATATGATTATGTTCAATGCCGAGCGCCAGAATGAGCAGCATGGTCAGGACAAAGCCACCTGCGACCACTTTGTGTGCCTCCCAGCGATCCATCATCCAGCCCGCGAGAAGGATGCCTGCGGTACCGCCGAAGGTGAACAGCGAGGTAAGCCATGCGGATTCCGCGAGTGGATAGCCCATCCCCAGCATCAGTGTCGGCATCCAGCTAAGCAGAACGTAATAAATCACCAGCCCCATAAAATAGGTTACCCATAGCATCAGGGTGCCAGGCAGCCAGGGCTGTGAAAACAGCTGTGCTACGCTCCCTTTTTTGGCGGCGACCCGATCCTCTGCGAGGAAGAAACCAGTGACGCCATCGAGGGTCGTGCGGGCGAAACGGCTGGCGATACGGCGGATCTGCATCATGTCTTTCCCGCGCTGCACCAGGTATTTCACCGATTCCGGTAAAAACAGCATCAGCAGCAGCGTTAATATCAGCGGTGCTATCGCGCCGGTCAGCAGTACGCTTCGCCAGCCATGATGCGGGATAAGCCAGGACGATATCGCCCCACCGCCGGCCGCGCCCAGCGGGAAGCCGCAGTACATGGTATTAATCGCCATGGCGCGACAGCGCTGAGGGGCAAACTCTGAGATGAGGGTGATGGCGTTCGGCATGGCGGCACCCAGCCCCAGGCCTGTCAGAAACCGCCATAGCGTCAGGGTGTTAAGGCTTTGTGCCCAGGCCGTCCCCAGGCTTGAAAGGCCGAAGAACAGACAAGAAAAGACCAGTACGCGCTTGCGGCCTATCCGGTCCGATACCGGGCCTGCGACCAGCGCTCCCAGCGACAGCCCGAGCAGTGCTGCGCTCAGTACCGGTCCCAGATCCTGTTTGTGTATGCCCCATTCTGCCGACAGCGTGGGCGCAATGTAGCCCATTGCTGCGGTATCGAAACCATCGATCGCCAGCACCAAAAAGCCCAGCACGATGAGCACCCAGTGAAATCCGGAAAAGGGACTGTCGTCGATCACCTGCTGAATATCCACCTGACCTGAATATCTCATACGCTCCCCTCTGATGTGATGGTGTTTTTGTGTTCTTGTATTTGCTTGTCTATACAATTGCGTGCGGCACAGATATGTCAAATTTTCTTATCCAATATGTTACCTGGATGTTATTTTTGACAAAAAAAAGCGCCCGAGGGGAGTTCGGACGCGAGGAGAGGGGGAAGGGGTATCAGACGGGCGTCAGGCTGCGTCACCCTGGGCAAGCGGTGCCAGTGCGGCGGGTAATTTACCCAACTCCTGCACCAGGGAGTCCTTGCTGATTTCGCGAATCGTTTTTGCGCCGGTCAACGTCATCGCCACTTTCATCTCTTTTTCGATCAGGTTGAGCAGATTCGCCACCCCTGCCTGACCAGCCGTAGCCAGTGCATAAAGATATGCGCGTCCGAGCAATACGCTGTCTGCGCCAAGGGCAATCATACGCACCACGTCAAGCCCGTTGCGGATACCGCTGTCGGCGAGGATAGCGATATCACCTTTCACCGCATCGGCAATCGCCGGCAGTGCGCGTGCGGAAGAGAGTACCCCGTCAAGCTGACGTCCGCCGTGGTTAGAGACCACAATACCGTCAGCGCCAAAGCGCACGGCATCGCGGGCATCTTCCGGGTCGAGGATCCCTTTGATCACCATCGGGCCGTCCCAGAATTCGCGGATCCACTCCAGGTCTTTCCACGAGATGGACGGATCGAAATTATTCGCCAGCCAGCCGATGTAATCTTCCAGCCCGGTGGGTTTACCGAGATAGGCCGAGATATTCCCCAGATCGTGCGGGCGACCATTCACACCGACATCCCAGGCCCATTGCGGGTGCGTTACTGCCTGCCAGTAGCGACGCAGGGCAGCATTTGGGCCGCTCATCCCGGAGTGGGCATCACGGTAACGGGCGCCAGGCGTCGGCATATCAACGGTAAAGACCAGCGTTGAACAGCCCGCGGCTTTGGCACGCTCCAGCGCGTTGCGCATAAAGCCGCGATCGCGCAGGACGTACAGCTGGAACCACATCGGACGCTGGAGGGTCGGGGCCACTTCTTCAATCGGGCAGACGGAGACGGTGGAGAGGGTAAACGGAATACCTTTGGCATCCGCTGCCCCTGCCGCCTGGACTTCACCCCGGCGGGCGTACATGCCGCACAAACCGACTGGCGCAAGGGCCACCGGCATGGAAAGCGTTTCGTTAAACAGCGTTGTCTCAAGGCTCAGCTCAGACATATCTTTCAGCACGCGCTGGCGCAGCGCCACTTCCGACAGATCTTCCACGTTGCGGCGCAGGGTGTATTCGGCATAAGCCCCACCGTCGATATAGTGGAACAGGAACGGCGGCAAAATGCGCTGCGCTGCGGCGCGATAGTCACTGGCTGCTGAAATAATCATGCTTTGTTCTCCCTGGAAATATCACTGTCGCCAGGCAGACGGGTAATACGCGCCTGTCGGGCCTGATCTTCATCGAATCGTTTAATGGTGGTGTGCACGAACCCCAGATGCGCCATCATCGCTTTGCGCGCGGCTTCAGCATCCCCGGCCAGAATGGCGTTGAGTACCGCCTCGTGCTGTTCGGTCAGTTGGGCAAATACCGGCGGGACCAGATACATACGCTGGCGGCTCTGCTTCACGGAGGATTGCAGCAGATCGAAGAAACCACGCATGGTCTGGAGCAGAACGACGTTGTGCGACGCTTCGGCAATCGCCAGATGAAACCGCACGTCCGCCTGCGAGGCGATGTCCGGGTCGCTGCTTTGGGTGGCGTCAAAGCAGGCTTTGAGCTTCTCTTTGTCGGCTTCAGTGGCCCGCATGGCCGCATGCCAGGCGGTACTGGTTTCGATGGCGTGCCGCGCTTCAATGATGTCGAAGCTGTAGTCCGGGTCGTTTTCCATCAACGTTTTAAGCGGCTGCACGATGTTTTGCTCGGACCAGTCATCGTGCTGCCAGCGGACAAAGGTGCCGCCGCCCCGACGGCTTACCAGTACCCCTTCGCTGACCAGCGTCGCCAGCGCCTCACGCAGTGAGTTACGAGATACACCGAGTTGGGCGGCGAGCTGGCGCTCGGCGGGCAATTTCATGCCCGCTTCCAGCTGTTGTTCTTCAATCAGCGCCCGTACGCGAGAGGCAATCTCGTCGGACAGGCGTCTGGGCATGACTATCATGGGATCATCCAGGTTAAGACATAGGCCTGCAGGGTCGTGATCATCCCGACCATACAGGTGAATATCAGGCTGTGTTTCACGGTAAAGCGGAACAGGTCCGACTCTTTACCGACCAGTCCCACCGCCGCACAGGCAATGGCGATGGATTGCGGTGAGATCATCTTGCCGGTCACGCCGCCGGTAGTATTGGCGGCCACCAGAAGGATGTCCGACACGCCAATCTGCTGGGCTGCCGTCGCCTGCAGGGCCGCAAACAGGGCGTTAGATGAGGTATCTGAACCGGTCAGGAACACCCCCAGCCAGCCGAGGAACGGCGAGAAGAACGTGAAGGCGTGGCCGGTATGCGCCAGCGCAAGCGCCAGTGTCGATGACAGGCCGGAATAGTTCGAGATAAACGCGAACGCCAGCACCATGCCGATGGAGTAGATCGGCAGCATCAGCTCCTTAATGGTAGCCGCAAAAGTCTGTACTGCAGCCGCTGGCTTCATGCGTAACCACACCACAGACAGGATAGCGGCAAACAGGATTGCGGTGCCGGTTGCTGAGAACCAGTCAAATTTATACACCGCGGCATACGGCGTGGCGGCGTGCACCACGGGCGGCATGCGGGCGACCATCTTGTCGAGGAACGGCACGGAGATGTTAATGACCATCTCATACAGTGCGCCGCCAGGTGCGAACAGGGCCTTAAACGGTGGAATACTCCAGAGCGTAACCGTGGCGGTCAGGAACAGGAACGGAGACCATGCGCGAATGATTTGTCCCGCGGTATAACCGGTACGTGCCAGGGTTTGATCGACGTGTGAAGCACCCATATCGGCGAAACGGAAGATGCGTACCGGCTGCCAGCGTTTCAGGAACAGCGTCAGGCAGACCAGCGACACCAGTGAAGAGATAATGTCCGGCAATTCGGGGCCGAGGAAATTCGAGCTGAGATACTGGGCAATGGCAAACGAGCCGCCAGCGACGACCACCGCAGGCCATGTCTCTTTCACGCCGCGCCAGCCATCCATAATCGCCATGATCCAGAACAGCACGATGATGGTCAGGAACGGCAGCTGACGGCCAACCATCTGGCCAATTTCAAAGCTGTCCAGACCGGTGACCTGCCCGGCGACCAGAATCGGGATCCCCATCGCACCAAACGCCACCGGCGCGGTGTTAACGATCAGACAAAGACCTGCAGCGTAAAGCGGGTTGAACCCCAGCCCGACTAACAGCGCCGCGGTGATGGCAACCGGTGCGCCAAACCCGGCCGCCCCTTCCAGAAAAGCCCCGAAGGAGAAACCGACAATCAGCATCTGCAGACGCTGGTCCGGAGTAATGGAAAGTATCGATGAGCGGATAATGTCGAACTGCCCGGTTTTCACCGAGATTTTGTAGACAAAGACCGCCGCGATGATGATCCACGCAATCGGCCACAGGCCGTAGAAGAAACCATAGACGACGGAGGCCAGCGCGCGATCGACCGGCATTTTATAGAAGAACAGTGCCACCATTAGCGCAATGGCAACGGTGTACGTCGCGGCCAGGTATCCCTTCAGCTTGAGCTTAATCAGCGCAAAGAAGAAGAACAGGATCGGAAGCGATGCGATCAGGCTCGACAGCCAGATATTGCCAGCCGGATCGTAGTTTTGTTGCCAGAGGCTCATGCAGGTCTCCTGAGGACCAGACAGTCTGCGTAGCGGGTGAGTCTCCGCTCATCTCTGCGTCACAAACTGTGTAAAAGTGGTCCTTCCAATATTGTGTTGTAGGGTGAATGACAATAAATGGTTAACCAGTTGTTATGAGTCGGCAATGATTTTGTGAGGGGAATTAGTGGAATTGTGAACCAGGAAAGTGATTACCGGGAGATTGGTTGGGCCAATTTTAAGCGGTGAGGGGGGCGACGCGGTGTGGTTTTCGCCCTCTCGCCTGGGAGAGAGGGCGGGGGACGATCAAAACGCGGTCTTACAAAAACCCGTCATCTCTTTCAGACCCATTTCGCGACCAAGCTCGGTCATGGGATGAACCACCACCAGGCCACGGACGCTTTTCTTCAGCTTGCCCATGTCGGCCTGCTCTTTTTTTGTGATGGCGCGACGGTGCGGCATGCTCAACAGCTTTTGGGCTTCGTTGCTCAGCTTCTGGCCTTTGACTTCGCGCAGACGCTCGATTTCCGCTTCAAGCTTCTCACTCTCTTTCTCCAGCTCGGCATACTTCTCGGCGGATTCAACCAGCGAGAGACCAGCCATCTGGTGGCGGATCAGATCCAGGCGGTCGCTCAGGCGTTTAATTTCGTTCTTTTCGACTTCTTTCATGACAAATAACTCTGAAAACGGGGAATTTACAGGGAAGGATACACCAATGTGAGCAGGCTTACTTCTGAAACGCTTTTTTTAAGCTGATTCGGGAAATCAGCTCAGTCAGGGAAAGGACCATTGTGGAACGGACAACCTGTTGATAACGCAGCTTTTGCATCGCGTACAGCTCAGGGTCACTGTTATCAAAATGGGGAGCAGGGGGAAGCGCGGTGACGCAGTGTAGCTCGCCGAAGGGGCCAAGGATCTCATCATCGGTAAAGGTGTACTCATTACCGTCATGATTTAACTCTTCGCGCAGTGCCATCAGCAGCTCGGCATCTTCATACTCTTGTCGGTTCAACACGCCAAGACCATAAATCAGCTTCAGACGTACCGATAAATCGCCCAGCGGTCCGTCTCCGTCCAGTAACGGTTCTACAGCATATTTTACCGCGTAGTCGTCTTTGCGAAACACCTGAAGTACCAGAATATTCACCGCCTCGGTTAGCAACTCGACGGCGGCAATCAGGAAACTTCGTACGGTTTTGCCAGCATTCAGACGCTCAAGCACACGATTTTCAAAGGCCTGGGTTTGTTCCATTATTGCCTGCATATCTGACAATCTGTTATTTGGGCGCAGGCTATCCTGCGCCGCACTCTGCATCATTTGATTGCGTTGTAAGCGTTCACCGCCTCCACAACCACGTCGCTGTTAGCATCCAGACCAGAGATCTGCGCCAGCGCACCCTGCGGGCCTTTATCGTTAATCAGCTGAGCCAACTCCTGCGCCTGAGGATCCTGTTCGCTGCGGTAATGCATCGCGGCGGCAATCCCTTTCACCAGGTTGGCGTGCGCAAGACCATACTCCAGCGTGCCCAGCAGCGGTTTAATCAGGCGATCGCCCGCGCTCAGTTTACGCAGTGGCTGACGGCCTACGCGCTCAACGTCATCTTTCAGATACGGGTTTTCAAAACGACCGAGGATTTTCTGGATGTATGCTGCATGTTTCTCAGCATCAAAACCGTAGCGTTTGATCAGCACCGCGCCGCTCTCTTCCATTGCCCCTTTAACCACCGCACGGATGCTCTCATCGAGGATCGCGTCACGAATGGTCTGATGACCGGCCAATTTTCCGAGGTACGCGGTTATAGCATGCCCGGTGTTCAGCGTGAAGAGTTTACGTTCGACAAAGGCCATCAGGTTATCGGTTAATTCCATCCCCGGAATGGTTGGCAGCGCGCCTTTAAACTGGGTTTTGTCGACGATCCACTCGCTGAAGGTTTCCACGGTCACTTCCAGCGGATCGTGGGTGGCGGATTCTGATGGCGGAACGATACGGTCAACGGCGGAATCCACAAAGCCGATGTGCGCTTCCACCCAGGCTTTATCTTCGTCCGCGACGGCGGCGAGCACATGGCCTTTCAGCTGCGTGGTGCCGCGCACCATGTTTTCACAGGCGATGATGTTCAGCGGTGTGTCGATGCCCTGCGCTTTACGTTTTGCCAGGCCTTTCGCCACCGCAGGGGCAATGCGCTCAAGCACCACCGGGCCAACGGCCGTGGTCACCAGATCGACACTGGCGATGAGGTCGATAACGTCTTCGCCAATGCTGCTTACCGCATTAACGCCAGACACCGTCTCAACCTGCTCGTTTTCGCCTACCACATGTACCTGATAGCTATGACGGGCATTCAGGGCATCCAGGACTACCTGATTCACATCGGCGAATGTCAGCGTAATGCCTGCGTCTGCCAGCAGTTTACCGATAAAGCCACGACCGATATTACCTGCGCCAAAATGTAATGCTTTCATAGAATTAACCTTAATCAATGTTTTTACCCGAGAGGGCTGGGGTGAGGCTTTGCCCTCACCCTAACCCTCTCCCCACAGGGGGAGAGGGAAGAGGTTCCGTTACTTGTTCAACAGCGCCAGCACTTCTTCCACGCTGGTGGTGTTGGCCAGACGTTCAATGACAGAGTCGTCATCCAACGCGTTGGTCAGGCTGGTAATCACCTGGATGTGCTCGTTGTTGCGAGCGGCGATACCAATCACCAGGCGGGCGATGTCGTCTTCTTCTTCACCGAAGCGTACACCATCCGGATACTGGCAGAACACCACGCCGGTTTTCAGTACGCGGTCTTTCGCTTCAACCGTACCGTGTGGAACCGCAATGGATTCACCCAGATAGGTTGGGGTCAGCTTTTCACGCTCCAGCATCGCGTCAACGTATTCAGGCTGCACGTAGCCGCCTTTCACCAGCTGTTCACCGGCAAAGCGAATCGCCTCTTCCTTGTGGGACGCCGTGCGGCCCAGGAAGATGTTTTCTGCGCCCAGGCGGAACAGGTGGCTGTCGTTCGCGTCAAAGCTGTCTTTCAGGCTGTCGCGGACTTTGACTTCGTTATCTTCATGACGCTGCGCGGCCACCAGACGTTCGGTCAGGTTGGTGTACAGGCCGCTGTCCAGGAAGTTGGTCAGCGAAATGTGCTGTGCCTGAGGAACCTGACGCATCGCACGTTCGGTCAGATCGCGGTGCGTAATCACCAGGTCAACATCTGCAGGCAGGCTGTTGATGGCGCTGTTGGTGACGGAGATGTTGGTCAGACCCGCATCCTGCACTTTCTTACGCAGCACGCCGGCACCCATGGCGCTGGAACCCATACCCGCATCACACGCCACGATGATTTTACGTACGTGGCTCAGGTCGTTAGAGACATCGCCCGCCGCCAGCGGCGTTGCGCCTTTTGATTCGGCTTTCATGTCATGCATACGACGGGTTGCCGCTTCGATATCGTCATCTTCTTTCACTTTGCTGGTTTTCAGCAGGATAGAAGAGACCACGAAGGAGACGGCCATTGCCGCACAGATGGCTGCGATGTTAGCGAAATAGGCACCTTTCGGGGTCATCGCCAGGACCGCCAGGATGGAGCCTGGAGAGGCCGGAGAAACCAGACCACCGCCCAGCACGCTCAGGGTGAACACGCCCGTCATACCGCCGAGGATAACGGCCAGGATCAGACGTGGGTTCATCAGCACGTAAGGGAAGTAAATTTCGTGGATACCGCCCAGGAAGTGGATGATAGCCGCGCCGCCCGCAGACTGTTTCGCACTGCCGCGACCAAAGAACATGTACGCCAGCAGAACACCCATGCCCGGGCCCGGGTTGGCTTCAATCAGGAAGAATATGGACTTGCCGAGGTCATGAGACTGCTGAATGCCCAGCGGTGAGAAGATACCATGGTTAATGGCGTTGTTGAGGAACAGGATTTTCGCCGGTTCAACAAAGATAGACGCCAGCGGCAGCATGTCGTGCGCAACCATGAAGTTAACGCCTGCCGCCAGAACTTTGGACAGCACTTCAACCGCAGGGCCAATACCGAGGAACGCCAGAATCGCGAGGATCATACCGATGATGCCCGCAGAGAAGTTGTTCACCAGCATTTCGAAGCCGGATTTGATCTTGCCATCAACCCAGACGTCGAATTTCTTAATTGCCCAGCCGCCCAGAGGGCCCGCAATCATTGCACCGAGGAACATCGGCATATCCGCACCGACGATAACCCCCATCGTCGTGATGGCACCCACAACGCCACCACGGTCTCCACCCACCAGACGACCCCCGGTAAACCCGATAAGCAGCGGCAGCAGGTAGGTAATCATTGGGCCAACAAGTTTCGCCAGCGTTTCGTTAGGCAACCACCCTGTCGGAATGAACAACGCAGTGATGATACCCCACGCGATAAACGCGCCGATATTTGGCATCACCATATTGCTGAGGAAACGACCAAAGCTTTGAACTTTGATCTTGAAATCGGATGACATAAAACACCCCTTCTTCTGTTTACGCTTAGGCTTGCGGCCCGAGGTTTATTGTTAATGAGGCGGCAGAGGTAGCCGGGCCCTGTTCTGATGCTGTGAAATCTGGCACTGAATCGTTCAACTGTCCAGACGACGGAAATTTGTGTGATATGAATCACGTAAATGTAGGGGGTGCAGACATGAATGAAGTGATCTTCGTCACAAAAATGGTGGATAAAAAAAATACGATGGCGATAAATAAAGCAAAAACCACCCACTTCTGTGATGTAAATCACATTTGGTTGTCGTGAGTTTGTTTCTGGATTGTGACTAATTTCACAAAAAATTTTTATGCAGAATTCTCCGGATGTGATCGGCGACAAATTCTGCCTGGCGATTCAACGCCAGGATGGTATGAAGTCACACATAAAGCTAAAAAATGACTTTTCATGTGTGGTATGGCGAAAAGCAATAAGGTACGTTACGCTCATATTGTAAGGTTAAGTCTATTATTATTCAGGATATATTTTGACACGCTTATAAACTTGCATGGAGATATTATAAAAAACGATACTCCCCGGCTCTGAAATATAAGTACACCTCGTATTTATAAAAAATTAATTAGGTTGCGTACCGTTTTATTAATTTAATGAGTTGACGTTGTTTAAGTGAGGAGAATATGTTTCTCAACTATTTTGCGCTGGGCGTATTGATTTTTGTATTTCTGGTTCTTTTTTACGGAATCATCGCCATCCATGATATTCCTTATAATATGGCCAAAAAACGGAATCATCCCCATGCGGATGCCATTCATACGGCGGGATGGATTAGCCTGTTTACGCTCCATGCGATTTGGCCGTTCCTGTGGATTTGGGCCACGTTGTACCGCGAAGATCGCGGCTGGGGGATGCAGAACCACATCTCAAAACCTGATGAGGTCCCGGGTATGGATGCTCTGACTAAACGTGTGGCCGAATTAGAACAAAAACTGGCAGCGGTACCTCCCACGGCTGACAAGAACACGCTGGAGCACTAATCATGGATCTGCTGATTATTTTGACCTATGTGGCCTTTGCCTGGGCCATTTTTAAAATATTCCGTATTCCGGTAAACCAGTGGACCCTCGCGACCGCAACATTAGGTGGGGTGTTTATTGTCGCCGGGCTTATCCTGTTGATGAACTATAACCATCCCTATACTTTTACGGCGCAAAAAGCGGTTATTTCCATTCCGATTACGCCGCAGGTTACTGGGGTAGTGAGTGAAGTTACCGATAAAAATAACCAGCTAATTAAAAAAGGCGAAGTGTTATTTAAACTTGATCCGGGCCGCTATCAGGCGCGCGTCGACAGACTGCAGGCCGACCTGGTCACCGCCACGCACAATATCGACAATCTCAAAGCGCAGCTTGCGGAAGCGGTCGCCAATACCACGCGCGTGTCCGCTGAACGTGATCGCCTGTATAAAGATTACCAGCGCTACCTGAAAGGCAGCCGCGCAAAGGTTAACCCGTTCTCTGAAAGCGATATCGACAACGCACGGCAAAACTATCTGGCGCAGGATGCGCTGGTAAAAGGCTCGGTGGCTGAACAGACGCAAATACAAAGTCAGTTAGACAGTATGGTCAACGGTGAGCAATCCCAGGTTGCTTCCCTGCGTGCTCAGCTTGCTGAAGCGAAATACAACCTGGATCAGACCGTGGTGCGTGCGCCGAGCAATGGCTATATCACGCAGGTGCTGATTCGTCCGGGGACCTATGCTGCCGCGCTGCCGCTGCGCCCGGTCATGGTCTTTATTCCTGAACAGAAACGCCAGATTGTGGCCCAGTTCCGTCAGAACTCGCTGCTGCGTCTGAAGCCGGGCGACGAAGCGGAAGTGGTCTTCAACGCGCTGCCGGGCCAGGTCTTCTCCGGCAAGCTCACCAGTATTCTGCCGGTGGTGCCGGGGGGGTCATACCAGGCGCAGGGTGCGTTGCAGTCTCTGACCGTGATCCCTGGTACCGATGGCGTATTAGGCACTATCGAGCTGGAGCCGAATGCTGATGTCGATGCGCTGCCCGACGGCATTTATGCTCAGGTGGCGGTCTATTCGGATCACTTTGCTCACGTCTCGGTAATGCGTAAGGTGCTGCTGCGTATGACCAGCTGGATGCACTACCTCTATCTCGATCACTAACCTCTTCAGGGCAGGAATGCGACACGCATACCTGCCCTTTTTTCATCGCTTGATCCATACTGACTTTTTTCGGCATCAAGGATCAGGCAATGAAACTTATCGGCAGCTACACCAGTCCCTTCGTGCGAAAAATCTCGATTCTCCTGCTGGAGAAAGGGATTGAATTCGAGTTCGTCAATGAACAGCCTTATCACGCTGAAAACGGTGTGGCGCAGTACAACCCGCTGGGAAAAGTGCCGGCGCTGGTAACAGACGAAGGCCAGTACTGGTTTGATTCCCCCATTATTGCGGAGTACATCGAGCTGCTCGGCGTGGCCCCGGCGATGTTACCGGCCGATCCAAACGCGGCGCTGGCAATGAAGCAAATTGAAGCGCTGGCCGACGGTATTATGGATGCGGCGTTAACGTCCGTACGCGAGCAGGCAAGACCCGCCGCCCAGCAGTCTGAAACGGAACTGTTACGCCAGCGTGAAAAAATCAGCCGCAGCCTGGACTGGTGCGAACAGCTTATCCGGGAGGGAAAAATTCAACCCGATAGCCTGAACCTGGCAACGATAGCCATTGCCTGCGCCATCGGTTATCTCAATTTCCGGCACGTTTCCCCCGGCTGGTGCGTCGACCGTCCATTGCTGGTGAAGCTTGCAGAAACGCTCTTTCAGCGCGAGAGCTTTGCCCGTACCGAACCGCCAAAGGCTTGATGCGGGTTATAACACTTCGCAGCAGGAGGCGGTACAATCCCTTCTTATGTTGACTCCCTCTCCCGTCGGGAGGGGGGATGATATTTACTCGCCAGGCGCTTTCATGACAACTCATCACTCCCTGTACAGCCAGATCCCTGCAACCGACCGTCTTCTTCGCGAGCCGCGCGTGCATGCTGCCGTTGCGCGGTTCGGCCATACTGCGACGGTTGAAATATTACGTCTGCTTCAGGACGAAGCCCGCAGCCATATTCAGACAGAAAATGCATTGCCGGACTGGTGTGCGGCGTGGGGGCAGGAAGTGGAGCTGAGGCTCGAGGAGAAAGCACAAAGCGCGTTACGCCCGGTCATCAACCTGACGGGAACCGTGCTGCACACCAACCTTGGTCGCGCTCAACAGGCAGAAGAGGCCGTCGCTGCGGTCGTGCAGGCCATGCGTTCCCCCGTGACGCTTGAGTACGATCTGGACGGCGCAGGGCGCGGACATCGCGATCGGGCGCTGGCGGACCTGCTCTGCGAGCTGACCGGCGCAGAAGATGCCTGCATCGTGAATAACAACGCGGCGGCGGTACTGTTAATGCTGGCAGCGACCGCCAGCGGTAAAGAGGTGGTGGTTTCCCGTGGCGAGCTGGTCGAGATTGGCGGTGCGTTTCGCATTCCGGATGTTATGCGCCAGGCGGGCTGTACCCTGCATGAAGTGGGCACCACCAACCGCACGCATGCAAAAGATTATCGCGCGGCAGTGAATGAAAATACCGGGCTGCTGATGAAGGTCCACACCAGTAATTATCAGATAGCCGGATTCACCAAAACCGTTGAAGAGGCGGAGCTGGCGGAGCTGGGCCGTGAGCTGGGTGTGCCGGTGGTGGCCGACCTCGGTAGCGGTTCGCTGGTCGATCTGAGCCAGTACGGTCTGCCAAAAGAGCCCATGCCGCAGGAGATGATTGCGGCGGGCGTCAGTCTCGTGAGTTTCTCCGGCGACAAACTGCTTGGCGGCCCGCAGGCGGGGATTATCGTGGGTAAACGTGCGCTTATTGCGAAGCTGCAGCAGCACCCGCTCAAGCGTGCACTGCGAGCCGATAAAATGACGCTTGCTGCGCTGGAAGCGACGCTGCGCCTTTATCTCCACCCGGAAAAACTGGCTGAACGTCTGCCTACGCTGCGCCTGCTGGCCCGTGATGCCGCCTCAATTCGCGCCCAGGGTGAGCTGCTCTTGCCACACGTTGCGCCGCACTACCCCGATTTTGACGTGCGCCTTGAAGCTTGTCAGTCGCAGATCGGCAGCGGTTCACTGCCGGTGGACAGGCTGCCCAGCGCGGCGCTCACGTTTACACCCCGTGACGGGCGCGGCAGCCAGCTTGACGCTTTGTCGGCGCGCTGGCGTGCCTTGCCAGCACCGGTTATCGGGCGCATTTACGATGGCCGAATGTGGCTGGATCTACGCTGTCTTGAAGATGAAGCGCGATTTCTGGAGATGCTGTTGAAATGATTATTGCCACCGCCGGTCACGTCGACCACGGAAAAACCACCTTATTACAGGCCCTGACCGGGGTGAATGCCGATCGTCTGCCGGAAGAGAAAAAACGCGGCATGACCATCGATCTGGGCTATGCCTACTGGCCTCAGCCTGATGGCCGGGTGCTGGGTTTTATTGATGTACCGGGACACGAGAAGTTTCTTTCTAACATGCTGGCGGGCGTCGGTGGCATCGATCATGCTCTGCTGGTGGTGGCCTGTGATGACGGCGTGATGGCGCAAACGCGTGAACATCTGGCAATTTTACAGCTGACGGGCAACCCGCAGCTGACCGTTGCGCTGACCAAAGCTGACCGCGTCGATGAGGCACGACTCAACGCGGTGCGTGAAACCGTGCAGGCGACCTTGCGGGAGTATGGATTTGCCGATGCGCCATTGTTCGTCACCGTGGCGACAGAAGGGCGCGGTATTGACGAACTTCGCCACCATTTGCAGCAGCTTACTTCACGCGAGCATGCCAGCCATCATCGTTTCCGTCTGGCGATCGACCGGGCCTTTACCGTTAAAGGCGCGGGGCTGGTGGTCACCGGTACCGCGCTGAGCGGTGAAGTGAACGTGGGCGATACCTTATGGCTCACGGGTGCCAACGCCCCGATGCGTGTGCGCAGTTTGCATGCGCAGAACCAGCCCGTAGAGCATGCCCATGCCGGGCAGCGCATCGCGCTCAATATTGCGGGCGATGCGGAAAAAGAGAAGCTTAACCGTGGCGACTGGCTGCTGGCCGGTGTACCGCCAGAGCCTTCTGAGCGGGCGATCGTCGCCCTGCAGACGCATGTGCCGCTGACCCAATGGCAGCCGCTGCATATCCACCACGCGGCCAGCCATATCACCGGGCGCGTGTCACTGCTGGAAAACGACCTTGCCGAACTGGTTTTCGATTCGCCACTGTGGCTCGCGGATAATGACCGTCTGGTACTGCGTGACATTTCGGCCCGGGAGACGCTGGCCGGGGCGCGGGTAGTAGCGCTCAACCCGCCGCGTCGCGGCAAGCGCAAGCCGGAGTATCTGCAATGGCTGGGAGCGCTGGCGCAGGCCGCGGATGATAAAGCCGCGTTGCTTGTTCATCTTGAGCGCGGTGCCGTCAATCTGAGCGATTTCGCATGGGCTCGTCAGCTCAGCGCGGAAGGATTACGCCTGCTGACCCAGGAGCCCGGTTTTATTCAGGCGGGTAACAATTTACTGAATGCCCCGGTCGCAGCATGCTGGCAGCGCAAGGTACTGACCACGCTCGCCACTTACCATGAACAGCATCAGGATGAACCCGGCCCGGGACGTGAACGCCTGCGACGCATGGCGCTGCCGATGGAAAACGATGCGCTGGTGCTGCTGTTGATTGAAAACATGCGCGAAAGTGGGCTGATAAAAAGCCACCACGGCTGGCTGCATCTGCCGGATCACAAAGCCGGGTTCAACGCCGGGCAAGAGGCGATATGGCAGAAAGTAGCCCCGCTGTTTGGCGACGAGCCGTGGTGGGTTCGCGATCTCGCACGTGAAACGAATACTGACGAACAGGTGATGCGCCAGGTATTGCGCCATGCGGCGCAGCAGGGATTAATCGTCGCGATCGTGAAAGATCGTTATTACCGTAACGATCGCATTGTGGCGTTTGCTAACCTGATCCGCGAGCTGGATCAGGCGCGAGGCACGACCTGCGCAGCAGATTTCCGCGATCGGCTGAACGTCGGGCGCAAGCTGGCGATCCAGATCCTGGAATATTTCAACCGCATCGGCTTTACCCGTCGTCGTGGCAACGATCATTTATTGCGGGATTCGTTATTATTTCCTGAAACTCCGTGACCCCCGTCGTAAACACCGTTACCGGCTGGCGAGAAAATCGCCAGCCGGAACTACCCTTGTTGTACACCAACAGCAAGGAGACGGTCATGACAAACAATCCTCCCTCATCGCGTATCCAGCCTGGCGAGTATGGTTTTCCCCTCAAGCTGAAGCCCCGTTATGAAAACTTTATCGGCGGCGACTGGGTTGCACCCGTCGGCGGCGAATACTATTCCAATCTGACGCCCGTTACCGGCCAGCCGCTGTGTGAGATAGCCAGCTCCGGCAAGGGGGATATCGATCTGGCGCTGGACGCCGCGCACAAAGCCAAAGACAAATGGGGGCATACCTCTGTTCAGGACAGAGCGGCGATATTGTTCAAAATCGCTGACCGGATGGAACAGAATCTGGAGCTGCTGGCTACGGCGGAAACCTGGGATAACGGCAAGCCAATCCGTGAAACGATGGCGGCAGACGTGCCGCTGGCCATTGACCACTTCCGCTATTTTGCCTCCTGTATTCGCGCTCAGGAGGGCGGAATTAGCGAGGTAGACAGCGACACCGTGGCGTACCACTTCCACGAACCGCTGGGCGTGGTGGGGCAGATCATTCCGTGGAACTTCCCGTTGCTGATGGCGAGCTGGAAAATGGCGCCCGCCCTGGCGGCGGGTAACTGCATTGTGCTCAAACCGGCCCGCCTGACCCCGCTGTCAGTCCTGCTGCTGATGGAAGTCATTGGCGACCTTCTCCCGCCAGGCGTGATTAACGTGGTGAACGGGGCGGGGGGTGAGATAGGGGAATATCTGGCGACCTCAAAGCGGATCGCCAAAGTCGCGTTTACCGGGTCGACGGAAGTGGGTCAGCAGATCATGCAGTACGCGACCCAGAACATCATTCCAGTGACCCTGGAGCTGGGCGGTAAATCGCCGAACATTTTCTTCGCCGACGTCATGGAGGAAGAGGATGCCTTCTTCGATAAAGCCCTGGAAGGCTTTGCGCTGTTTGCTTTTAACCAGGGTGAAGTCTGTACCTGCCCAAGCCGCGCGCTGGTGCAGGAGTCTATCTATGAGCGCTTTATGGAGCGAGCCATTCGCCGCGTCGAGTCTATCCGCAGCGGTAACCCGCTTGATAACGTGACCCAGATGGGCGCGCAGGTCTCGCACGGGCAGATGGACACTATCCTCAACTACATTGATATCGGCAAGAAAGAAGGGGCGGATGTCCTGACCGGCGGTCGGCGTAAAATGCTGGGCGGCGATCTGCAGGACGGATATTACCTGGAGCCGACGATCCTGTTCGGCAAAAACAACATGCGCGTCTTCCAGGAGGAAATTTTCGGACCGGTGCTGGCCGTCACCACCTTCAAAACGATGGAGGAGGCGCTGGAGATTGCTAACGATACGCCGTATGGCCTCGGGGCTGGCGTCTGGAGCCGCAACGGTAATCTGGCTTATAAAATGGGGCGGGGCATTCAGGCCGGGCGCGTGTGGACCAACTGCTACCATGCTTACCCGGCGCACGCGGCCTTTGGGGGCTATAAGCAGTCGGGCATCGGGCGTGAAACCCACAAGATGATGCTGGAGCATTATCAGCAGACGAAATGCCTGCTGGTGAGTTATTCCGATAAACCACTGGGGCTGTTCTAACCCTCCAGCTCAGGTTGCCCCTGGGCAGCCTGAGCAATTTGCTGACGCAGGCAGTTCAGTACGCCGTCCAGAATGTACTGCACGCGCCAGGGCTGGTATTCACGTTTGCGGAATATTGCCGTCAGGTCGAGCCACCACTCTTCCTGATGCGGGAAGCAGGGAACCAGAGAACCACTCTTAAGTTCTTTTTTCAGGCTTTCTTTCGGCGCAAAAACAATACCGAGATTATTTCGGGCCAGTTCCAGCGCCGTCTGCGTATTGTCGCAAATATAATTTCCGGTCACTCTGTAATCATATACGGTCTCACTGCCGTGGACGCGAAAACGCCAGATGTTCGCCTCATCCACCAGCATCGAGTCTATTAAAATACAGGAGTGATTCATTAAATCTTCAGGTCCAGTTAAGGGGTGGTTTTTCAAATATTCTTCAGTGGCAAATGCCGTGACGGAATATTTCGTTAATACACTGGCGACCAGACTTTCATCTTTCGGCTGAGCATAGGTAATGAGAATATCGCAATCATCGGGGAACGAGACCCCTTCGGAATATTCATTACGATCCAGGTTGTACGTTTTTAACGAGATACGGATATCACCGATGTCCTCAATCTGATGGATCACGTGTCGCGCCAGATACATCACGATACCCGTTGGGGCGTAAATGGTCACTTTTCCGCGCTTCTCATGCTTATAATCAGCAATGAAATTAATGAGCTGGCTATTTTTATCCAGCGTGGCGTCAATGTAGGGGAGTAACGCTTCGCCAAACTGGGTTAGCGCCAGTTGACGGGTCGTGCGCTCAAATACCTTAAGACCGACACGCGTTTCAAAATCAGAAAGGTATTTACTGACGTTAGCCTGTGCCATGCCCAGCAGGGCTGCGGCATCGCCAATACTGTGGGTGGCTGCGATGACGGAAATAATTTTTAACTCGCGTGGTTTTAGCTGGAACTTATTCATCATGCGCACCCATCTATATGTTTTTATATATAATATTATATAAACTGCAGCGTTGCATTGGCAAATTTGTAACCATTATTATTCGCCTCGCTTGTTTGGCGTCTAAATGGATTACATGTAATGACTATTAAATACAATTTACTCATCGCAGCCACGTTATTTGCAACATCATCTGCAATGGCTGGTGACTTTTCACTTGGGGCGGGGGCTGTATTTAATGAGTCGCCTTATAAAGGTTATAACGAAAATACCACGGCGGTACCGTTAATTAGCTATGAAGGCGACCGGTTTTATATTCGCCAGACCACCGGCGGATGGATCCTGTGGAAAGACGAAAAAAATGAATTCAGTATGACCGCATCGTGGATGCCACTGCGATTTGATCCTGAAGATAACGACGACGCTCAGATGAAACACCTCGATGAGCGTAAAGCATCAGCGTTTCTCGGCGGGGCGTACTACCGCCATGAACACTGGGGCTCGCTGAAAGTGGCGGTCTCGGGTGATGCGATGGATGAGAGCGGCGGCGTGATCGGTGAAATCTCATACTTCCGTCCGGTTCGGATGGAACGTCTGACGCTGACGCCATCGGTAGGTATTTTCTACAGCGACGAAAGCTATAACGATTACTACTACGGTGTATCCGGCAATGAGTCTCGCCGCTCAGGCCTCAATGAATACACCGCAGGTGATAGCTGGACGCCGTATGTGGGTCTTGCGGCTAAATATCAGTTAACCCAGAATCTGTTTATCAACGCCAGCGCGGTCTATACCGTGTTACCTGACGACGTGAAGAACAGTCCGATGATCGACCGCGAAGACAGTTTCGCGCTGATGACCGGCATGTCCTGGCGTTTCTGATCTAAAGCCGGGTGGCGATTGCCTACCCGGCCTCGGTTTTTATCTCCCGCGCCTGTGGGAGAGGGTTGGGGTGAGGCTGACAGGACAGATGCCTTCAGGCCTCATCCACCCAAATCCGCATTTCGCCTTCTCCCCGGTTTGCCCAGCTGAACCACGGAATAAAGGTCAACGTCCGGGGCTGGCGCTTCACCGGGGCGCGATCGTACTGCCACAGTGCCTGCGTGCCTTCCTCATCAGCGTGACGCGCGATGCCCTCCGCCTGAATCAGTATCTTGTGCGCAAAGATCCCTTTTCCTTCAAAGACCCGAAATTCGCTCTGCTCAGGCAGGGAGAGGTTATGCAGGTTCGCGCCATTGTCGGCCTCTTCCAGGCAGTAGACCAGCGGGCCACGCTGCAGCGCGACTTTACCGGCCTGCTGGCGTACCAGCGGGTTACCGTACACGCGCCGGACCGGCATGGGTAAGGTCAGCGTAAGGGTATCTCCCTCCTGCCAGCGGCGGGTGAGGTACAGATACCCCCGGGAGACATCACCCGTGACCCTTTCGCCGTTCAGTGACACGGCCGGGCTTGTGCACCAGTCCGGTAAACGTAGTGCCAGCGTGTGGGTCACCGAGACAGGTGAGGTGATCTCGATGTTGACCTCTTCCTGCCATGGATAATTACCGCTAATCCGTAGCTGTAAGGTGCCCTCATCTACCGGTATGGCGACGTCGTTCCCCACATAGAGGTTGATAAAGAGCGCGTCCTGACGAACGGTATAGAGATAGTGGCCCAGCGAAGTGAGCACGCGGGCAATATTGGGCGGGCAACAGGCGCAGCCGAACCAGCGCTGGCGAACCGGCTTAACGTGGTCGTAGACATGATTAAATGCCAGCGTTTTAGGGTGTACCTCCAGCGGGTTCACATAGAAGAAATGTTTACCGTCCAGCGCCATGCCGCCCAGTACCGTGTTGTATAAGGCACGCTCCATCACGTCGGCGTACTGGCTGTCCGCTTCCATCTCCAGCATCCGGCGGGCAAACATCATCAGGCCAATGGAGGCGCAGCTTTCGGCATATACCGTATCGTTAGGCAAATCGTAATCGCTGCTGAAGGCTTCGCCACTGCTTTGCGAGCCGATCCCGCCGGTAATATAGAGCTGTCGCTGGGCCATGTTATTCCACAGCCGCAGGCAGTCCTGGCGTTTACCCTCGTCATGACTCAGGCGAGCAAGATGCGCCATGCCCGCCATCAGATAGACAAATCGAACCGCGTGGCCGATGGCGGTGTGTTGTTCGGCAAGCGGTTGATGCGCCTGGCTATAGGCTTTGTCCTTGACCATCCACGCCGGGCCGTACGTGTTCCAGTACGATGTCCGGCCCCGTTTCTCATATTCGATATCGTAGAAATGGGGCTGTGTGCCGCGCGTGTCGATAAAATATTTCACAAGGGCCAGGTAACGCGGTTCCTGAGTGACGTCGTAAAGCCGCATCAGCGCCAGCTCAATTTCCGGATGGCCCGGATAACCGTGAAGCTGCTCCTCGCCGGGGCCAAAGACCCGATCGATATGGTCCGCCAGTTTGCATACCACCTCCAGCAGACGGCGTTTTCCGGTTCCCTGAAAATAGGCCACGCCAGCTTCAATCATATGTCCGGCGCAGTACAGTTCGTGGCATTCGGCGAGATTCGTCCAGCGCTCACCGGGTGCTTTCACCGTGAAGTAGGTGTTGAGATAGCCATCGTCGCACTGCGCCGCCGCAATCAGCTCAATCACCTCATCGGCGGTTTTTTCACGTTCCGGGTCGGGCTTCTGGCACAACGACCACGCGACGGCTTCCAGCCATTTCGCCACGTCGCTGTCCTGAAACACCATCCCATAGAACTCCCCTTTTTCCAGCCCAGCCGCAATGCGGAAGTTGGTGATGGCGTGACTCGGTTCGGCTTCGGTAACGCGATCGTTTAGCGCATCCCACTGGTAGGGGATCACCACATCACGCACCAGCCGCTGATACTGACCGAGAAACGGGTCGTTGATGTTCAGTGTGTGCAGGTCGGCTTCCATTATGGACATGTCATTCTCCTCAGGACGATACGTGACGCTGGCGCAGATCGGTGGCAATGCGCGACATCATGGGATTGTTGAGTCTGCACCAGCGGATTGAGACCGCCAGCAGCAGGTGGAAAAGGGCGGGGAGCAGCGTCTCCATCGCAGTAATTCCCTGCAACGAGGCTGGCGTCTGGTTGCCCGCGCCCGGCTGGTAGGCGACGGCGATAAACACCAGGCTGATGATCCCGGCGCTGGACGCCCAGGCGAGCTTGATGAAAAACAGATTAAAAGCGAAGTTCATGCCAGATGAACGTACCCCGTTTTTCCACTCACCATAGTCATCTGCAAATGCCATCAGCGAGAAGTGCAGGGGCAGGGTAAAACCGAGAATGACGCCGTTACTCAGAATAACGATCAGCCAGAGCATCTGATGAGCCGGACCGCCTGGCAGAAACCACATTCCCGCCGCGAGCGCGGCCAGCACGAGGTTGGTGTAGTAATAGAGTTTGACGGTATCAATCCGGCGAGAAAGGGGATTCACGATCACCGCGCCGAGAATGGCCGCAAAGGTCACCATCGTGAAGAACAGCGAGGTATAAGCGGTACTGCCCTGGAGCACGTAGGTGATGAAGTACATGTAGCCGCCGCCACGAATGTTGAAGACGTTGATCAGCAGGAATGACATCACCAGCATCAGCAGGAGCTGATCGTTGTTGCGCAGGCCGGCCAGATGCTCGCGTAAGGTGAATTTGCCCATCAGCGCCAGCGGGACGCGCTCACGCACCCAGAAGAAGCAGCAGAGGAACATCACCACGGCGATGGCGCACAACACCCCAACGCCGAGCTGATAGCCTCGCGCGGCGTTGCCCTCGCCCAGCGCTGCGACCAGCCACGGCAGGCCAACAGAGACCAAAAAGCCCGCCACACCGCACAGCACAAAGCGCCATGACTGACAGGAGATGACCTCGCTGTGGCGGGTGGTCATGGTGTTGATCAGCGCGCAGTAGGGCACGTTGATGGCGGTATAGCCCACTGACAACAGCAGATAGGTACCAAACGCCCAGGCGATTTTCACCCCCATGCTGGCGTCAGGCACGGTGAAGGTCAGTACACCGATAACTCCGACAGGAAGCGCCACCCACAGCTGCCGCGGGCGAAAACGCCCCCAACGGCTTTGTGTTCGGTCGGCAATCACCCCCATCACCGGATCGGAAATGGCATCAAACACGCGCAGGGCAATAAACAGCGTGCCAACGAGCGCAGGCGTCAGACCAAAAACGTCGGTGTAGAAGAAGGTAAGAAAATTCATGATCAGGCAGGTAATGACCGTGCCACCCGCGTCACCCAGGCCGTAGCCTATTTTTTCGCGGACTGACAGGCGGTCATCCATAGCCCCTTGTACGACCTGTGATTCTGTAATCGGTGTGGAAGTCATGAGGTAACTCCTCGGTAATCGATTTTTATCGTATTTATGCAAGGTACCCCATTCATTCTGCACCGAACGCTCGGGCCAACAAGGGAAGGGAAAAGTATAAAAAGGTGACGATTCCGACCTGATGATAAATTTGTGATTTCGATCGGGAAGGCAGGAAGATATTCATTAATAATCAAAGCATAAGATGAATATTAATGGCAATCAGAGCGGAATGGTGAATATCCATGCTTGAATTATCCATAGCGCTTCCGATTAAAGTGCAAAATGGTGGGCTCTTTATTTCCCGGGGCGTGGGCCGGCATCCGGCGCGCAAATTAACCTCGTGGGAGATTATCTTCGTCGAAAAAGGGACATTAACGATCCAGGAAGAAAACACGCTCTTTGAGGTGAAAGCGGGAGAGAGCTTACTGCTCTGGCCGGCGCGTCGACACGTGGGGACAGAAGATTTCCCGGCGGACCTGCGGTTCTACTGGCTGCATTTTGAGGTCGAAGCGCAATCGTCGTCTTTGCCACATGCTTTTCCGGTGGCCATTGAACAACATTGCTGCGTGCGCGATGCTCAATATGTGATTGCGCTATTCCGGCAATTCCTGAGTGAGCAGGAAAAATTACAGCGAAGCGTGGCGCTGGAAATGATTTTGCTGCTGATTTTACAGCAAGTGTCGATCTCCTCAGGTTATGAAGACAGAGCCGATGAAGCCGGCGCGGCCATGGCATGGAAGGCAAAACAGCTTATTCGCACGCAGTTTCATCTGCCGCTTTCCACATCGCAACTGGCAAAAGCCTTGCACTGCAATGCCGATTATCTGGGACGCGTATTTCGCCGGACCTTTCACTTAACCCTGACGGAAGCGATCCACCGCCAGCGCGTCAGGGCGGCAGAAAAGCTGTTGCTGAACGACTCCGCGTCCCTGACCGAAGTGGCAACCCGCTGCGGTTTTAATGATGTCGGGTATTTCCGGCAGATATTTTCAAAGCATACCGGCTTAACGCCCGCCGTATGGAAACGGCGGTACTGTAAGGAGCATATTAATTCCGGGTGATCACTGCCCGTAGTAGGCATTTGCTCCATGCTTGCGCAGGTAATGTTTATCGAGCAGTTCCTGCTGCATCGTCGGTAGCTGTGGCGCAAGCTGGCGTGAAAACAGCCCCATAAAGGCGCACTCTTCCAGCACCACAGCGTTATGTACCGCATCGGCCGCATTTTTTCCCCAGGTGAACGGGCCGTGAGAATGCACCAGCACCGCCGGGATCTGCATCGGGTTTACGTCGCGCTCCTCAAAGGTTTTGATGATCACTTCACCGGTCTGGTATTCGTATTCACCCGCAATTTCAGCCGGGGTCATCAACCGTGTGCAGGGGATCGCACCATAAAAATAGTCGGCGTGCGTGGTACCCCATGCCGGTAAATCCTGCCCTGCCTGCGCCCAGACAGTGGCGTGGCGGGAATGGGTATGCACAATGCCGCCAATTTCAGGGTAACGGCGATACAGCGCCAGGTGGGTTGGCGTGTCGGAAGAGGGTTTTTTAACCCCCTCGACCACCTGGCCCGTGGCAATGTCCACCACCACCATATCCTCTGCGGACATCACGTCATACTCCACGCCGGAGGGTTTAATCACCATCAGGCCGCGTTCACGATCCACCGCACTGACGTTGCCCCAAGTGAAAGTCACCAGCTGGTGGGCGGGCAGCGCCAGGTTTGCCGCCAGGACCTCGGCTTTGAGTTGTTCTAACATGTCATCCCTCCTTCCTGCATCCGGGCTTCAATCCAGCGGCGTGCCTGGATGATTTCCAGTACCGGCTCTTTGGCTTTTTCGGTCCACATTTCAATCAGAAATGCGCCGCGATAATTGAGCTGATTCAGCGTGTTAAATATGCCCACGAAATCAACGCACCCCTCACCGAACGGTACGTCACGAAACTGTCCGGGGCTTTGTTCAGTCACGGGCTGGGTATCTTTCAGGTGGATGGCGGCGATGCGATCGATGCCCAACGTCAGCTCGGCGGCCACATCGTTACCCCACGCGCTCAGGTTGCCGACGTCCGGATAAACGCTGAACCATGGTGAAGCGAGCATTTCGTCCCACTTTTTCCATTTGCTGATGGAGTTCATAAACGCGGTATCCATGATCTCCACTGCCAGCATGACCTGCGCGGCGGCGGCCTGCTCCACGGCCCATGCCAGCCCTTCGGCAAAGCGTTGCCGGGTACCTTCGTCATGTTCTTCGTAATAGACGTCATACCCGGCAAGCTGGATGGTGCGAATACCGAGATCGCGCGCCAGACGGATGGCTTTGGTCATGATGGCGCGTGCGCGCTCGCGGACGGTCTCGTCCCGGCTACCAAACGGGAAACGGCGGTGGGCTGACAGACACATCGACGGGATCGCGACCCCGGTTTCCAGCATCGCCTCAACCAGAGAGGCGCGCTGCGCGGTGTTCCACTCAAGGCGGGACAGACGCTCATCGGTTTCATCAATCGACATCTCGACAAAATCAAATCCGCAGCTTTTTGCCAGCACCAGGCGCTCTGGCCAGGTGAGCGCTTTCGGCAGCGCTTTTTCGTAGATACCTAACGGATGCTGACGCATGGTGACTCCCCCCAGATGTCGCGGATGTGTGAATGGAATGCATGGGCCACCTGCGGTGGGTTGGCAGCGCCTGTCAGTGCCCGTCCGGCAATAAACGCTTTCACATTGATCTGCTTAAACAGCGGCAGGTCGGCGGGGGTAATGCCGCCGGTGATCGAGAGCTGCAGGCCGATATCCGAGAGGGCTTTCATGCTGGCGAGATCCGCCTCGCCCCACTGCTGGCCGCTGGCCTGTGCGTCGCGCCCACGGTGATAAATGGCCTGTGTGACCCCGATACGGTGCCATTCTCGCGCATCATCCAGCGTCCAGTGACCAAACAGCTCCATCTGAATTTCCCCGCCGCAGCGCAGAGCCACCTCGTGACCCTTCTCGACGGTTGCCAGCGGCGCGGCGCAGATGATGGTCATCCAGTTCGCGCCTGCGCCAAACGCCTGTTCAGCCAGCGTTTCTCCGGCATCGGCCACTTTCCAGTCAGCCACGATCGTTTTTTTCGGACACTGCTGGCGCAGTGCGCGCACGGCATTAAGCCCTTCGGTGAGACACAAAATGGTGCCTGCTTCGATAATATCGACGTGATCCGCAAGCCGCTCGACGTCGCGCTGTGCGGCCTGAAGTGAGGTATGGTCGAGCGCCAGCTGCAGTAATGGTCGGCTCATAGGTCGTGCTCCTTAACATGGGCGTGATAGCCCTGTAGTGCTGAAATCAGTAGCTGGTAGCGCTGATACTTGCGCTGGTAGGCCGCATGGGCATGCTTGTCGGGTGTGATGACGCGAATGTGATGTCTGACAGCCTGCTGCGCGGTGCGGAAATCGGGATAAACGCCGGTACCCACCAGCGCGGCCAGCGCCGCGCCGGAACAGCCGGTCTCTTCGACCTGCGGCAGTTCTATTGCCAGACCGCTGACGTCCGCGAGCATTTGCATCCACACATCCGAATGGGCAGGGCCGCCGGTTACGCGCAATGCCTGCACGTGCGTGAAGCGCGCTAGCATGCGGTTAAGATGGGTCATGTGGCTGAAGACCACACCTTCATAGACCGCCTGCAACAGATGCGCGCGGGTGTGCAGGGCCTGCATGCCGTAAAACCCGCAGGTCATCTCCAGCCCGGCGTTGCTGCCATAGAGGAACGGCAGGAAGAGCAGATCGCTTCCGGCTTTCGGCAGGCTGGCCACGGCCTGGTTGATCGCATCGAATGACATGTTGCCCCACTGTGTGGTCAGCCATTCGAGGTTACCGGACGAGGTGGGGCTGGCTTCGTGAACGATGTAGTGCTGCGGATGAACGTAGCGCCCATACACATAGGGATACGGCTCGTTATGGCCTATACCGTTGGCGATCCCGCTGGTGACAGCCCAGGTGCCCATCACGGCGTTGAGCGTGCTGTCGTCATGTAACCCGGCGCAGATCGCGGTGGAAACCACATCAAACAGCCCCCCCACAACGGGTGTACCCGCTGCGAGACCGGTCAGGGCGGCGGCCTGAGCGGTGATTTCCCCGCAAATTTCTGCTGAACCGACGATCGGCGGCAGTGCGCCGTCAATTTCATCGATGCCGAGCCAGCGTGTGAGCTGCGGATCGTACTGCCCGGTGTTCATGTTGTAGAGATTGGATTCAGAGATGTTGCTCTCTTCACACCCTTTAACGCCGGTGAGGCACCAGCGCAGGTAGTCGTGCGCCATCATCACACAGCCAATCTGCTGATAACGGTGCGGTTCATTCTCTTTCACCCAGCGCAGGAGGGAGGCGGGATGCCCCGTCCATAGCGTCTGGCGCGTATGCGGATAAAGCTTTTCAGGAATACCGTCCTGCTGCCAGCGCTGTACAATCTCCAGCGCCCGGCGGTCAGAGGAGAGCATGGCGTTGCCGAGCGGCTGGTCATACTTGTCCAGTAAAAACAGTCCTTTACCCTGAGCCGATATCCCGACGCCTTTGATTTGTGCGCCGCCAATGTCGGCATTTTTAAGCAGCAGGGCGACGGTGGCGTGGCACTGCTGCCAGAGTTGGTGCATATCCCGCTCAGCGTGGCCTGCGTGTGGGCTGAGTGTGGCAACCGAGCGGCGCTCAATACAGACTTCCTGGCCCTGGCTGGTGTACAGACCGGCTTTTAGATACGTTCCGCCACAATCGATACCCAGCCAGAAGGGCTCTTTTTCACTCATCGTTGACTCTCTTGTCTTACGCCCTCTCTTCAGGAGAGGGCGGGGGGATCAGGCTGCGTGCTTATGCGGATTCACGCCGGGGTTGGGTTCCGCTCCGGCATCGCATTTCGCCGGTAGCATCAGGGCGAGCAGCGAAGCCAGCGCCAGCGAAACCGCGAGGCAGTACACCCCGGCATCTTTGCTGTAGAGGGTGATCAGCACGCCCACCGCGTAAGGGCCGCAGAACCCACCGAGGTTACCCAGGGCGTTAATCACGCCGCGAGCGCCACCGGCCATCTCTGCGCTGAACAGGCGCGCCGGAATCGTCCAGAACACACCCGCAGCGGACTGCAGGAAGAAGCCACAGCCCACCAGCGCGGCATAGGCCAGCCAGATGTTCTCTTTCAACGCCACGGAGAGGAACATGCAGAGCGCGAAGCCAATCAGCGGCAGGGAGACGAACAGCTTGCGCTTGCCGGTACGGTCAGACAGTGAGGAGAACAGGAACATGCCCGCAATGGCGCCGACATAAGGCAGGATGGCGAGCATTCCCACCTGGCCGATGCTGGTATGCGTCAGCTCTTTGAGAATGGTCGGTAGCCAGAGGGTGTAACCGTAAATCCCGGTCTGGTAGAAGAAGTTCAGGGCAATCAGCTGCCACATGGTTTTGTCGGACAGAACAGCACTCAGCGAGGCATTTTTCACCGCTTTTCCGGCAATAGCCTGCTGTTCTGCGGCCAGCGTTTGTATCAGATAATTTTTCTCGGCCTCGGAGATCCAGCGAGCCTCCTGCGGGCGGTCGTAGACGGTGAACACCCAGAGCACCAGCACCACAATGGACATCAGCCCTTCAATGATGAACAGCCAGCGCCAGTCGAGTGCGGTGATAATCCAGCCCGACAGGGGCGCGGTGATGATCCCCGCAATGGGAACAAACATGATGACAATCGCATTGGCGCGGCCGCGTTCGGCGTCCGGGAACCAGTTACTGATCATCGTGAGCACCACAGGCAGCATCCCGCCTTCTGCCACACCGAGTAAGAAGCGCAGTGCCAGCAGTTGATACTGATTGGTCACAACGCCGGTCAGGACCGAAATCACCGCCCAGGCAACCAGTGACCAGCCAATAAACTTCTTACCGCTGCCATGCACGGCGATCTTGCCGCCGGGCACCTGCAGGAACAGATAACCGATAAAGAAGATCCCACCCGCCAGGCCTGCCATGGTGGCAGAGATACCTAACTCTTCATCCATACCGCCTGGCATCGCAAATGCAATATTCACGCGGTCCATATATGAAATAATACAGGCGATAAGAATAGGCGGAATGATTCTTAACCAGCGCTGGCGCGGAATATCCGCTTGTAGAGCATGAGTAGAAATATTCATATTTAATATCTCAGTGAATGTAACCGGAATAAGATTTTTATTGTTATTGCGTTGCTTTTTTCATTTCACTAATGCCGTCGCGCAAAATAGCGATACGATGGCTGACGTTAGCATTAGCATTTATTTCCAGTAATTTAATACCGGAGAATTTCAATGTTGCGGCGCTCGCCGCAGTAAAAAGTGCTTTTACCTGTTCGGTGGTCATTAAACTGTCGGCACAGAACGGGGAAAATGGCGCATGCAGATCCTGCCATTCGCCGTACGCTCCGCGAACGGAGGTCCCGGAGAACATCAGTGCGCCCAGCTTCCCGGCCTCAAGTGCGGCTTTAACATGTTCAGGCGGCAGCGCGGTATTGCGTCCTTCGATAGCCGACCGCGCCCAGTTGATGCATACGCTGATATCCGTTTCTTTCACCACCTCAAGCACCTGCGCTAAGGGCAAAAACCCCTTGCGTGGCGCGGGGCCGGTCATTGCATCGCAGTGTTCAAGCACCAGGTCGCATGACCAGTCCCATGAGGTGATTTCGCGTACAGAACGGGAAAACGCAGCGGTAGCTTGTTCAACAGACGGGTTTCCCGCCTGCGGCGCGGCTTGCATCTCCAGAGCGATAATTTTGCCTGGAAAGCGAGTATTGATGGCATCAATCTTTCGCAGCAGATGGCGGTAATAGTCAACGCAGGCTTTGCGCTGTTCTTCATCGGCAGAGGCCAGGCCAAACGCGCCATTTGTGCCGCGGCGGCGCATGGTTTCCATCACCGCGGTAACCACCATTTGCCAGTCCCCCGGCGTATGGCGGAACAGCCATTCGTCACCCAACGGATGGAGATCCTCAAGACACGGTTGCTCCAGCCCGCGAATGTCTGGCGTGTCGGAAAGCGCTCGCCAGAAGTCCTGCTCTTCTTGTTCCCCTTGCTGATGAAACGAGGGTGCGCAGGGGTACGCACCAATTATAAAACCGGTGTTAGTCATTTCGCATTCCCAATAGAGTTCAGAAAATTAATCTATTTCGCTGATTGCTACTTTCACCACAATTTTACGAATTGCCGATACCTTATTTTTAATACAGGCAGGACGGTGAACATCCTGCGGAAAAAATATGGCGTACGTGCCGGGCGTCATTTCTATAAATGATTCATTTTCGCTGCCGTGGTAAAAAATAATATCCCGCTGTTCCAGCAGTGATTCGCTTATTTCGTTATTGCCGGTATCAATGGCGACACCGATTTTCTCTTCACCCCATGCCAGAAACTGTATGTCCAGATAGCGACGGTGCACTTCGGGACGGTTCTCATCCCACGTCCGGGTGGTGAGGTCGAGCACCTGAGCAAAAATGTTACGTCCGTCAATGTCCACCACGCCAGGTGCCAGCGCCGTGAAATCCGTGGTGCGCAGAAAATCGAGTGCTTTCTCTATCGCCCGCGGCAGGCGACACGGATTTGGCTGCGAAATATGTCCTAAAATCATGACCCACTCCTTACAGAGACTGGATTTTCGCCCACACGCTGTCGTCAATGGTGATGCCGTTGCGGCGGTTCTCTTCGAGCAGACGTGTGAATTCATGACCCGGCAGTCGAACCGCGACGTTGTCATCAGCCCGCTCGGCGTTGATGATAAAGTCCATGATGCGCTGCAGTTTGGCATCGCGGGTGGGTCCGTCGATCAAACGATCGACCTCGATGGCGATAAAGATTTGTGACACGCCATATTCGTCGCTGTTGTCCTGGGTCACTTCCGCAACGGAGGATCCGTTGGAGAGCAGGGTTGCGATCATGTCGAGGACGATGGATAAGCCCGATCCTTTCCAGTAGCCCATCGGCAGAATGCGGCGGTTTTTCTCGATCACACCAGGTTCTCTGGTGAGGTGCCCTTCATCGTCAAACCCCCCATCCACCGGCAACGTGCGTCCGGCCAGGCGATTCACTTCCAGCATGCCGTAGGAGAACATTGACATCGACATATCGACCATTGTGATCGGCGTAGACGGAATCGCCACGATCAGAGGGTTAGTGCCGATGCAGCACGCTTTCGAGCCCCAGGCTGGCATGACGGCAATGGAGTTAGTCCAGCAGATCCCGATGTACCCCTTCTCTGCGGCCTGCCAGCCGTAGCTGCCGCCGCGCATCCAGTGGTTGGCGTTTCGCAGTGCCACCAGGCCGATACCGTGGTCGGCGGCCAGTTCGGTGGCGCGATCCATCATCTTTTTCGCCGTCAGGTTGCCAATCGAACGTCGGGCATCCCACTGTTCGATGGCACCTAGCGAGGTCACCCGTGTTGGCTGGGCATCAGGAATGATGTCGCCGGCATCAAGCTGCTGAATGAAACGAGGGAAGCGGTTAACCCCGTGTGAATAGACGCCCGATTCCGTGGTGCGGGCAAACATCTCCGCGCAGGCGTCGGCGGTGTCCGCTTTTACGCCGCGATCGACCAGGACCCGCCTGAACGCCGCTTTTAACTCTTCAAAGGTCACTTTCATCCCTGTTCTCCTGTTTTTGTCGGGGCAAGTGTGAGTGCTTTTTTATCGCTAAATTTCACTATGCGAAATCTGATTTCAAATATAGCGATCAAATTTTGCCAGATCAACGACATTCATGATTTTCAAAATCGATTAAAATCAACTGGTTGTGTTTTTTCTGTTGAGATCGTGAACTGAACCACACTTTGCGCTACCATCAGGACGCGATAAAAAGGAGCCATTGGATGAGCACGAAAGAGAGCGAAATGACGCAAGAAAAAGAGAGGCCAGCAGGTAGCCAGAGCTTGTTTCGCGGCCTGATGCTGATTGAGATCCTCAGCAACTACCCGAACGGGTGTCCGTTGGCCCATTTATCGGAACTGGCAGGGCTGAATAAAAGCACCGTGCACCGCTTACTGCAGGGGTTACAGTCGTGCGGGTACGTTACCCCGGCGCCTGCGGCGGGCAGCTACCGCCTGACCACCAAATTTATCGCCGTCGGGCAAAAGGCGCTGTCGTCTCTGAATATCATTCACGTGGCGGCCCCGCACCTTGAGACGCTGAATATCGCCACCGGTGAGACGGTGAACTTCTCAAGCCGCGAGGACGATCACGCCATTCTGATTTATAAGCTGGAGCCCACAACCGGTATGCTGCGCACGCGCGCTTACATCGGTCAGCATATGCCGCTCTATTGTTCGGCGATGGGCAAAATCTACATGGCGTTTGGTCATCAGGACTATGTGGCGAGCTACTGGCAGAGCCATCAGGAGCAGATCCAGCCGCTCACCCGCAACACGATTACCGAACTGAGCGCGATGTATGACGAGCTGGCGGAAATCCGCGAGCACAGCATGGCGATGGATAAAGAAGAGAACGAGCTGGGCGTCTCCTGTCTTGCCGTACCGGTGTTTAATATTCATGGCCGCGTGCCGTACGCGATCTCCATTTCGCTCTCGACGTCCCGCATGAAGCAAATTGGTGAAAAAAACCTGCTGAAACCGCTGCGGGAAACGGCAGAGGCTATCTCAAAAGAGTTGGGTTTTAACGTGCGCGGAGCGTGACAGATGAACCGATTTATCCTGGCTGATACGGAAAAATGCATTGGCTGTCGTACCTGCGAAGTGGCCTGCGTGGTGTCGCATCAGGGAATGCTTTCTGCAGGCGCGTTTACGCCCCGCATTCGGGTGGTCAAAGGCGGTGCATTCACTACGGCTGTGGGCTGTCATCAGTGTGAAGATGCCCCTTGTGCCACTGTTTGTCCGACACAGGCGATTCGCCACACCGCGGGTGCCTGGCGGGTGGAGCCGGCGCGCTGTATTGGCTGTAAAAGTTGTGTGGTAGCGTGCCCGTTTGGGGCAATGCAGGTTCAGCGAGTGGGGAACCGCGTTCAGGCGGTGAAATGTGATTTGTGCGCAGATCGCGAGGCTGGACCCGCCTGTGTGGAGGCGTGCCCAACCCACGCGCTGCGCTGCGTTGACCCCGCCAGATTACGCACCGAACGGCTGCATAATCTGGCGTAACGCGTTACTGGCTATCTTCGCGCCAGGCGTACTCAATCTCTTCGGCGAGAATTTTCACGCCCGCTTCGATTTTCTCCGGATCGGGCACGTAGTTCATGCGCATGCACTGATGCGTATGCGGCCACGGCTTATCCAGACCCGGGAAGAAGTAATCACCCGGCACCATCAACACGCCGCGCTTTTTCAGGCGCTGGTAGAGAAGCTCGGTGGTGATCGGCAGATCCTTAAACCACAGCCACAGGAAAATTGCCCCTTCAGGTTTGTGGATCAGGCAGCGTTCTTCCGGTAAGTAGCGGCGAAGAATGGCGAGCGTTTCCTGTACCCGCTGGTAATAGAACGGCTTGATAACCTCGTTCGACAGGCGCAGCAGGTCATTACGTTTGATCATTTCGCACATCATCGCCGGGCCGATTCCCCCCGGGGAAAGGCTGATAATGCCGTTCATGTTGGTAATGGCGGTGATGATTTTTTCATTGGCGATGATGATCCCGCAACGGCTGCCCGGCAGACCCAGCTTGGAAAGGCTCATACACAGGACGATGTTCGGGTTCCACAGCGGACGTGCTTCGCTGAAGATGATCCCCGGGAACGGCACGCCATAAGCGTTATCAATCACCAGCGGGATGTCGTGCTGATTCGCCAGCGCATCCAGCTTCATCAGTTCGTCGTCGGTGATGACGTTGCCCGTTGGGTTGGTTGGACGTGATACGCAGATCATGCCCGTCTCTTCACCAATATGCAGATGTTCAAAGTCGACGTGATATTTGAACTGGCCTTCTGGCAGCAGCTCAATATTCGGGCGCGCCGAGACGAACAGATCCTCTTCGAGGCCGGAATCGGCATAGCCGATGTACTCTGGTGCCAGCGGGAACAGCACTTTTTTGGTGGTGCCGTCGGCGCGACGGCCTGCGAACAGATTAAACAAGTAGAAAAATGCGCTCTGACTGCCGTTTGTCAGTGCAATATTCTGTGGTTCGATATCCCAACCCAGCTCTTTGCGCAGCATTTCAGCAAGCAGTGTCAGCAGTTCGGTTTTACCCTGCGGGCCATCGTAGTTGCAAAGCGCATCGGTTGCTTTCCCGCTTTCCAGCATCTGAGCCAGCAGCGTCTGAAAATAGGTGTTCATCTCCGGGATTTGAGCCGGGTTTCCGCCGCCGAGCATGATGGCGCCTGGTGTGCGCAGCCCGTCGTTGAGGTCCTCCATCAGGCGAGTAATGCCTGAATGGCGGGTGAATTTGTCGCCGAAAAGTGAAAACGTCATAGCAGGTGATCTGTCGAGCTTATTTTGAAAGTGGGTAACCATAACGCTAGCACCGTGCTGGTGCAAATCGAGAGATGCGGTCGGGATTGTTGTTTTATGTGGTGGGAAGGTATTTAGGTAGTGGATTGTTCTGGTGAAATATCCCTCTCCCGGAGGGGGAGAGGGAACCGGTTTGCGTCGTTATTGATTACCTGCCCACACCACCATGACCTTATCGCCATTGTGCTCGCGAACGAAGCCGTAGCCTTCTTTCAGCGACAGCGTGGTTTGTTTGCCTTCACCTATTGCGGGATGACGGGCGCGGAACTGGCCCAGAACCTGCCAGTGGGCGACGGTTAAGGCCTGCTTGCCCGTCACGTCCTGCCAGTTCATATCCGAGCGGGTGCCCTGTAATGGATCAGACCCTGTCGGTCCGAATGGCCGCTCGGATTCATCGCCGTAGTAAATTTGTACGCTGCCCGGTGCGAGCAGGAGCAGCTCTGCGGCACGCTGGCCGCCTTCACGGAAAAGGCGTGTGTCATGCGACGAGAGATAGCTCAGGACATTGAAGCTTTGCAGTTTTTCCGCCATCTGCTGCCAGGTCAGGTCGATGTCCGCCAGACAACCGACCGCTTTTGCTGCCTGCTCCTGATAATCAAAGTTGATCATCGCGTCAAACCCGTGGCGGTAATAATCGCTTTGCATCACGCCGTGGCCCCATGACTCGCCGGTCATCCAGAACGGGGTGTTGTCGAGTTTTTTGTCGGGGTTCGCGCCTTTCCAGGCTGCCAGCGCCTGGCTTGCCTGATCTTTCAACTGCTGCCAGGCCTCGAGCTCCACGTGTTTTGCCGTATCCACACGGAAACCGTCAATGCCATAGTCACGTACCCACTGGCTGAGCCAGTGGGTCAGGTAATCACGCGGGGTGTAGCCCGAAATGGCCTTCGCGTGGGTATCAGGTTTATGTTGGTAGAAGTTGGGTAAACCGGAAGGGGTCGTCGACTCCGTTTTCAGGTCCGGCAGGAATGCCAGCGACAGGGTTAAATCGTCGAAGCCGGGATTGTCATAATCGCCAATGTCGGTGCGGATCCACTTTTTACCCCACCATTTTTCCCAGGCGGCTTTGTCGCTGAAGTTGATGTAATCGTTGAAGCTGTGCCAGCTTTGGCCTGCTCCCGGCTTCCAGTCCGTCCAGTGCTCGCCCAGCGTTTTTTTCAGTTCATCACCCTGCAGATAAAGGGCCCCAAACTGGAACGCCTGCATGTCTGCGAGCGTCGCGTAACCCGTGTGGTTCATGACGATATCAAACAAGATGCGGATACCGCGTTTATGCGCTTCATCGACAAGGTGGCGTAAATCATCTTCGGTGCCCATGTTGGCATCAAGCGTGGTCCAGTCCTGGGTGTAGTAGCCATGATAGGCGTAGTGGGGGAAGTCACCTTTGGTGCCACCGCCAACCCAGCCGTGGATCTGCTCCAGCGGGGAGCTTATCCAGAGCGCATTCACGCCCAGCTGCTGTAAATAATCGAGCCGGGTTGTAAGCCCCTTGAGATCGCCACCGTGGAAGGTGCCGATCTCCTGCATGCCATCTTTGTGGCGTCCATAGCTGTTATCGTTAGAGGGATCGCCGTTGACAAAGCGGTCAGTCAGCACGAAATAGACGGTGGCGTTTTGCCAGCTAAACGGCGCAGGTTTGTCGGTTTCGGCGCGTTCAAGCAGCAGCAGGCCGTTGCTGTTGGCGGCGGGTTGCAGGGTGATTTTTCCATTCTGCACTGTTGCAGTCTGTTTGCTGTAGAAATCACGGACCACCGATCCTTCCGGGAAATCGTTGCCAACTTCAAGCGTCAGGGGCTTACCGTCCCACTTCGGACACTGGCGGGTAACGTTTGCAACCGACGGTTCCGCTGCGCTCTGAATAGTCAGCATCAGTGTGGGCGTACCGGAGCGGGTATCGACACGCATCTGATACTCGCCGTCGCGGAACAGTCGCCACTGCGGCGGCGTGCCGTCACATTTTTTAAGCGACAGCATCTCATTGAGTTTTATTGCATCCGTTGGCTGCCAGCACGTGTTGTCAAAACTCAGCGTAAGAGGGCGAGTACCCTTCGCAAGCTTTGCCTGGCTGGTGAATATCCCGGTACCTTCGGCGCTAAAGGTGTTGAAACCCGGTGATGACCAGTCAGCATGAGCCAGTGCGGGTAACATCAGAAAAGCTAATGCGGTGCGTTTCATTCCATTTTCCTGTCGCGGCATTTTTGACCAGTGTGCCATCAGGTGTGGGGTAAAAACTCATCCCCCGGGGCTTTCTGCAAGGATGACGCGTGAGGATGAGTGAGCCCGCGCAAAATTAGGAAGTTATCTGCGAGTTCGCGCACAATTTTTCAGAATTGATGCTTATGTGAGCAGGTTTCAGGTGACATAGTTTCGGAATTGGACTATTTCTATACGTGCTCTTGCAGTCTATTTTTGTTATGATTTGAGATTCCGCTCTCAAATTTGTGAAAAAAATAAGGTGTTGGAATGTTTATATCCGACCAGGAGACCTAATGATATCGACTCCCATTCGACGATATGGGGCCGCGATACTCATGTTACTCACCATGGCATTTTCGGGTGAGGTGCTTGCGAAGACGCACACGGATACAACGAGTAAGAAAGCCCACGTAATAAAGACGACAAGTAGTAAGGTTAGCAGTAAACAAGAGTATTCTCGCAATAGTGCAAAGAGTAGTTCACTTCCTGATTTGCGAAAATACCCTTCCGGAACACCAAGGAAAAAAGCGTTTCTCCGGACGGTAATGCCTTACATCACAAGTCAAAACGCCGCGATTACTGCGGATCGTAACTGGTTGATTGCCAAACAGTACGATAGCCGTTGGTCGCCATCAGAACGCGCGCGTCTGAAAGATATCACCAAACGCTACAAGGTGAGCTGGAACGGTAACACGCGCCGTGTGCCGTGGAACTCTC
Organism: Enterobacter sp. PTB; assembly: GCF_051130085.1. Taxonomy (NCBI): domain Bacteria; kingdom Pseudomonadati; phylum Pseudomonadota; class Gammaproteobacteria; order Enterobacterales; family Enterobacteriaceae; genus Enterobacter; species Enterobacter sp. PTB. Next base: position 41,381 of record NZ_JBDKEE010000007.1, on the reverse strand, counting down.
TCTTAGAGCGTGTCGACATTATCCCGGGGAGCATGGTTGCGACCATGGCTGCAGCCGAAAGTGGCTGGGGTACCTCGAAACTGGCGCGTAACAACAACAACCTGTTTGGTATGAAATGTATCAAGGGTCGTTGTAACAATGCCCCAGGTAAGGTGAAAGGCTATTCTCAGTTTGAATCGGTGAAAGATTCCGTGAATGCCTACGTGGTGAATCTGAACACGCATCCGGCCTACTCATCGTTCCGTAAATCGCGCGCTCAGCTGCGTAAAGCGGATCAGGAAGTGACGGCCAGCACGATGATCCACAAGCTGAAAGGTTATTCGACCAAGGGACAGAGCTATAACAACTATCTGTTCGCGATGTACCAGGATAACCAGCGCTTAATCGCCGCACATATGTAATTCAAAAAAACGCCTTCCATCGGAAGGCGTTTTCTTTTCTCTTTTTTCTACATCATCACTTCGCTGTGACGCTCCCGGTACTCTTTTGGCGTACTTTCATACTCCTTTCGGAACACCGAATAAAAATATTGCAGCGACGGGTAACCGCACATCTGTGAGATTTCGTTGATCGACAATGAGGTGGAGATCAGCAGGCTGCGTGCTTTCTCCAGTTTCTCGGCGTGGATGACCGCATGAATGGTTTCGCCCACTTCCTCTTTAAACCGCTTCTCCAGATTCGAACGGGAAATGCCCACCGAGTCCAGCACCTGATCGACCTTAATCCCTTTGCAGGCGTTGTTGCGAATGTAGTGCATGGCCTGAATAACTGCCGGGTCGCTTAAGGAGCGGTAATCCGTTGAACGGCGTTCGACTACGCGAACTGGGGGAACCAGTAAGCGCTGAAGCGGCAACGCTTCTTTATCCAGCAGACGATGCAGTAACTTCGCCGCCTGATAGCCCATCTGCCGCGTACCCTGTGCCACGGACGAGAGCGCCACGCGAGAGAGGTAACGCGTCAGCTCCTCGTTATCGATGCCAATGACGCACAGTTTTTCCGGCACCGGAATGTGTAAATGTTCGCAGACCTGCAAGACGTGGCGGGCACGAGCATCCGTAACGGCAATGATGCCGGTTTGCGGCGGCAGAGTTTGCAGCCAGTCCGCCAGTCGGTTTTGCGCGTGCTGCCAGTTTTCCGGCGCGGTCTCCAGCCCCTGATAAACCACGCCGCGGTACTTCTCCTGCGCGACAAGCTGGCAGAAAGCATGTTCACGCTCAACTGCCCAGCGCTTGCCGCTGGTTGACGGTAAACCATAAAACGCGAAGCGATGGACGCCTTTCTCTTTCAAATGCAGGAAGGCGGTCTCAACCAGCGCATGGTTATCGGTGGCGATATAGTGAACCGGCGGATAGTGCTCGGGCGCATGGTAAGACCCGCCGACGCCAACAATCGGAACGTCGACGTCAGTCAGCAATTGCTCAATGACGGGGTCGTCGTAGTCAGCGATGACCCCATCGCCCAGCCACTCTTTGATGTTTTCGAGACGGGTTCGGAAATCTTCTTCGATAAAAATATCCCACTCGGATTGCGACGCCTGCAAATATTCACCAACGCCCTCCACCACCTGACGGTCGTAGGCTTTGTTGGCATTGAATAACAACGTGATGCGGTGACGCTTTTCAAACATGGCTAACTTCCCAAATAAGTCACAATATTGTTATCAGGCTCGTCGCTTGGTTGCAGAGTCCATCCAGACTGCCAGCAAAAGAATGGCCCCCTTGACGATATACTGCCAAAACGTCGGGACGTCCATCATACTCATCCCGTTATCCAACGAAGCCATGATAAATGCCCCCATCACCGCGCCTGCCACGCTGCCGATACCGCCTGCGAGGCTGGTGCCGCCAATGACACAGGCGGCGATAGCGTCCAGCTCGGCGATGTTCCCGGCCGAGGGAGAACCCGCCCCCAGACGCGAGCTGAGGATCAACCCGGCGATAGCAACCATCAGGCCGTTAATGGCGAAGACGGCGAGTTTGGTGCGCTCGACGTTGATCCCTGAAAGGCGCGCAGCCTCAAGGTTGCCGCCGATGGCATAAATACGGCGACCAAACGCAGTACGCGTGGCCATAAACATCCCGGCCAGCAGCAACAGTGCCAGCAGCAATACCGGCGTCGGGACACCGCGATAGTCGTTCAGAAGCCAGATTGCGCCCAGTACAATGACCGCAGTGAGTGCCTGACGACCGACTGTGGACGTTGACGCTGGCGATGCCAGACCCAACGCCTGACGGCGCATTCGTCCACGCCACTGCCAGGCCACAAACGCCAGCAACCCAATCACACCGAACGTAAAGCCGACGCTATCGGCGAGGTAGCTCTGACCAATTTGTGACATGGCTGCGCTGGTAGGGGAGACGGTGGTGCCGTTGGTAATGCCAATTAAGATCCCGCGGAAGGCCAGCATCCCCGCCAGCGTGACAATGAACGACGGGACTTTACGGTAGGCAACCCACCAGCCGTTCCAGGCGCCCAGCAGCAGACCCAGCACCAGCGTAACCGCAATGGTCAGCGGCAGTGGCCAGCCAAGCCAGACGTCAAAAATGGCCGCCACGCCACCGAGCAGACCCATCATCGACCCCACCGACAGGTCGATTTCCGCCGAGATAATCACGAATACCATGCCCACCGCGAGGATGCCGGTAATGGCAGTCTGACGCAGCAGGTTAGAGACGTTACGCGCGCTTAAGTACGAGCCATCGGTCATCCAGGTAAAGAACAACATGATGGCAATAATCGCCGCGATCATCACGAAAACCTGCAGGTTCAGCGCTTTTAGCCCGGCAAACGCGCCGGGCGTCGGAACAGCGACTTTAATATCAGACGGATTGCTTTTCGACATGACGTTCGCTCCTTAAAGCGGCTTCCATCACCTGCTCCTGCGTCAGGTTCTGGTTAATCAGATTGGCTTTCAGTTTTCCCTCGTGCATGACCAGCACGCGATCGCTCAGGCCGAGCACTTCGGGTAACTCAGACGAGATGACAATGACGGCAATCCCTTGCTGTACAAGCTGATTAATCAGTTTGTAGATTTCGTACTTGGCGCCGATATCGATCCCACGCGTCGGCTCGTCCAGGATCAATATGCGTGGGTTGAGAAGCAGGCAGCGCGCCAGGATTGCCTTCTGCTGGTTGCCCCCGCTCAGACGTCCAATGGCCAGTTCCGGGGAGGATGTTTTAACCTTGAGTCTGGCGAGCGACTGGAGAATGCACTGCTGCTCAGCAGCATCATCGAGGCTGCTCAGCGCACCGGAGAACCTATCGAGCGCGGCAAGCGTGATGTTTTTACCCACCGCCATGACCGGGACGATGCCATCTTTCTTGCGATCTTCCGGTACCATGGCGATACCGTGGGCAATCGCCTGCTGGCAGTTCTCGATTTTTACCGGCTGTCCGTCGATAAAAATACGGCCTTCCCAGCGGCCCGGCCACACGCCAAACAGGCACTGGACGGCTTCAGTGCGCCCGGCCCCGACTAACCCCGCAATACCGAGGATTTCGCCGCTGTGAAGGGAAAACGAGACGTCATTAACGCGCTTGATGTGGCGGTTAACGGGATGCCACGCGGTGAGGTTTTCCACGCGTAACACTTCGTCACCCGTGGTGTGCGGTTCGTTTGGATAGAGCGCCGTGAGCTCGCGCCCCACCATCATGGTGATGATGTCATCTTCACTCATGCCAGCAGCTTCACGTGTGCCGATGTGCTGACCGTCGCGGATCACACAGATGGTGTCCGAAATGGCTTTTACCTCATTGAGCTTGTGCGAAATGTAGATGCACGCAATGCCGTGGTTTTGCAGATCGCGAATGATATTGAGCAGGACGGCCGTTTCCTGCTCGGTGAGGGAGGCTGTTGGCTCATCGAGGATCAGCAGCCTTACCTGTTTGTTCAGCGCCTTGGCGATTTCAACCAGCTGTTGTTGCCCGAGGCCAAGATCACCGACGCGCGTATCCGGGGAAATCGCGAGACTTACCTGGGCCAGCAGTTTTTCACAGCGTAGGGTCATGGTGTCGTAATCCAGTACGCCATGACGTGAAATTTCGGCCCCCAGAAAAATGTTCTCCAGCACGGTGAGGTGCTTCACCAGCGCCAGCTCCTGGTGGATGATGGCGATGCCTTTGCGTTCGGTATCGCGAATGTGTGTCGCCTGAATCACTTCACCGGCAAAGACAATTTCGCCTTCGTAACTGCCGTGCGGGTAGATCCCACACAACACTTTCATCAACGTCGATTTGCCCGATCCGTTTTCGCCACACAGCGAGACCACTTCGCCGGGATTGAGCCGCAGACTGACGTTGTCGACCGCTTTCACCGCGCCAAAGCGCTTGGTGATGCTTTTCATTTCAAGTAAATAAGGCATAACTGCTCCACATGACCCGAGGGAAGAACAGTACAACTCGATGCGCCCCCGCAGAGCAGGGGCGCGCTGGATTACAGTTCACTCTTCTTGTGGAAACCGTCTTTAATGACGGTGGCGTCAATGTTCTCTTTATTGACTTCAATGGGGGTGAGCAGACGAGCCGGAACATCTTTAAGCCCGTTATTCAGCGTCGCGTCTGCCTTAGGTTGCTTACCATTTCCCAGCTCCACGGCAATTTCCGCCGCCGTATTCGCAAGCTGGGTAATCGGTTTGTAGACGGTCATGGTTTGTGTGCCTGCCATGATGCGTTTGACGCCCGCGAGGTCGGCATCCTGACCCGAAATAGCCACTTTTCCTGCCAGCCCCTGGGCGCTGAGTGCCTGGATTGCGCCCCCTGCGGTGGCATCGTTGGATGCGACGACAGCATCGATTTTGTTGTTGTTGGCGGTTAAGGCGTTTTCCATGATTTTCAGCGCGTTTTCTGGCAGCCAGCCATCCGCCCACTGATCGCCGACCACTTTAATCTTACCGCTGTCGATATACGGCTTCAGGACTTTCATTTGCCCTTCGCGGAACAGCTTGGCGTTGTTATCAACCGGCGAGCCGCCCATCAGGAAATAATTGCCCTGAGGTACTTTGTCGATCAGGCTTTTAGCCTGTAATTCACCCACTTTTTCATTGTCGAACGAAATATAATAATCGATATCCGCATTATTAATCATACGGTCATAGGCTAAGACTTTTATGCCTTCTTGTTTGGCTTCTTTAACGACGTTACTTAATACCTGGCCGTTATAAGGGATAATGACCAGCACATCGACGCCGCGGTTGATCATATTCTCAATTTGCGACATTTGCGTTTCTTCGTTGCCGTTCGCGGATTGCACAAACACATTCGCGCCAAGTGATTCCGCTTTTTTCACAAAAATATCGCGATCTTTCTGCCAGCGTTCAAGACGCAGATCGTCAATCGCCATGCCAATTTTGACTTCCTTGGCATGTCCGGCAAAGCTTGCAAGCAGGAGCGTAGTGCAGAGAGTTAGGGACAGGTTCTTTATCTTCATAATTAGAGGGCCTTTTTGTAGGGGTATGTGTTGCTGAGATAAAAGAAACATTCACTGCTGGGACGCAGCAAATTTTTAACGGGGAAAGGCGGGCTGGCAATTACAGATTTTTATCTTCGCATTATGATATTTGGTTTATTTCTGAATTTATGACCGCGATCGAACTTTAAAATACGTAACGTCTTAATTACATTTGATTATGGAAGAGGGACCGAAAAATAGTTTGCCTGCACATTATTTTGCGAGCCAGCGCACAGTTGTGCATTCTCTCAATAGCAGTGTGAAATAACGTAATTGAGCAAGCCAAAATGTCTATTCACTATTACTCCTGTATCAACGACTCGCCGCATACCCTGATTATGGAGCTCAATATGCAAGCTTATTTCGACCAACTCGATCGTGTTCGTTACGAAGGCCCGAAAACAACCAATCCTTTAGCATTTCGTCACTACAACCCGGATGAGCTGGTGCTGGGTAAGCGCATGGAAGATCATTTGCGCTTTGCCGCCTGTTACTGGCATACCTTCTGCTGGAACGGAGCCGATATGTTCGGCGTGGGTTCCTTTGACCGTCCATGGCAGCAGCCGGGTGAGGCCATCGAGCTGGCGAAGCGTAAAGCCGATGTCGCCTTTGAATTCTTCCACAAACTGAACGTGCCGTACTACTGCTTCCATGACGTGGATGTGTCGCCGGAAGGCGCCTCACTGAAAGAGTACCTGAACAATTTCGCGCAGATGGTGGATGTGCTGGCGGCTAAACAGCAGCAAAGCGGCGTGAAGCTGCTTTGGGGCACGGCCAACTGTTTTACCAACCCACGCTATGGCGCGGGTGCGGCAACCAATCCTGATCCGGAAGTGTTTAGCTGGGCGGCAACGCAGGTGGTTACCGCAATGAACGCCACGCATCAGCTGGGCGGCGAAAACTATGTGCTGTGGGGCGGTCGTGAAGGCTATGAAACCCTGCTCAACACCGACCTGCGTCAGGAGCGCGAGCAGATTGGCCGCTTTATGCAGATGGTGGTCGACCATAAACACAAAATCGGTTTCCGCGGTACGCTGCTGATCGAACCGAAGCCTCAGGAACCTACTAAGCACCAGTACGACTACGACGTTGCTACCGTGTACGGCTTCCTGAAACAGTTCGGCCTGGAAAAAGAGATCAAAGTTAACATTGAAGCCAACCATGCCACGCTGGCCGGCCACTCTTTCCATCACGAGATCGCGTCTGCTATCGCGCTGGGTATCTTCGGTTCTGTTGATGCTAACCGCGGCGATGCGCAACTGGGTTGGGATACCGACCAGTTCCCGAACAGCGTGGAAGAGAATGCACTGGTGATGTATGAAATTATCAAAGCGGGTGGTTTCACCACCGGCGGGCTGAACTTCGATGCCAAAGTGCGCCGTCAGAGCACCGACAAATACGACCTGTTCTACGGCCATATTGGCGCAATGGATACCATGGCGCTGGCGCTCAAAGTCGCCGCCCGTATGATTGAAGACGGTGAACTGGATAAACGTGTCGCGAAGCGTTATAGCGGCTGGAACAGTGAGTTGGGTCAGCAAATTTTGAAAGGCCAGTTATCGCTTGCGGACGTCGCGAAGTACGCTGAACAACATCAACTGGCACCGCAGCATCAGAGCGGGCATCAGGAGCTGCTGGAAAACCTGGTTAATCACTACCTGTTTGATAAATAACAGCGACTAGATAATAACGTAAGCCCGGTAAGCGTCGCGCCACCGGGCATTTCTGTTAAAGGAGTCACCGAATGTATATCGGGATTGATCTTGGCACATCGGGTGTGAAAGCCATCCTGTTAAGCGAGCAGGGCGACGTGTTAGCAACGCAGACAGAAAAGCTGCAGGTCTCACGTCCGCATCCGCTATGGTCGGAACAGGATCCGGAGCAGTGGTGGCTGGCAACGGATCGTGCAATCAAAGCGCTAGGTGAACAGCACAGTCTGCGTGACGTCAAAGCCCTCGGCATTGCCGGGCAAATGCACGGCGCGACGTTACTGGACAGTCAGCATCACGTTCTGCGACCGGCCATTCTCTGGAACGATGGTCGCTGTGCGGAAGAGTGCGCACTCCTTGAAGAGCGAGTACCCACCTCCCGCAGTATTACCGGCAACCTGATGATGCCCGGTTTTACCGCACCAAAGTTACTGTGGGTACACCGCCATGAGCCGGAAATTTTCCGTCAGGTGGCGAAAGTTTTACTGCCAAAAGATTATCTGCGTTTTCGCATGACGGGGGATTTCGCCAGCGACATGTCCGACGCTGCCGGCACGATGTGGCTCGACGTGGCCAAGCGTGACTGGAGTGAGGCCATGCTCGATGCCTGCCACCTGACCCGCGAACATATGCCAGCGCTCTATGAGGGCAGTGAGATAACGGGTACCTTACAGCCTGCCGTCGCAGAACGCTGGAATATGCCTGCTGTCCCGGTGGTGGCCGGTGGCGGTGACAACGCGGCGGGTGCCGTGGGGGTCGGGATGGTGGAAGCCGGGCAGGCGATGCTTTCGCTGGGAACGTCTGGCGTCTATTTTGCGGTCAGCGAGGGTTATCGCAGTAATCCTGAAAGTGCCGTTCACAGTTTCTGCCATGCGCTGCCGGGAAAATGGCATCTGATGTCGGTTATGTTGAGCGCCGCCTCTTGCCTTGACTGGGCCGCGAAACTGACCGGGATGGCTGATGTTCCGGCACTGATTGCTGCTGCACAGCAGGCGGATGAAAGTGCGGGTACCGTCTGGTTTTTACCCTATCTTTCCGGCGAGCGCACGCCGCATAACAATCCGGAAGCGAAAGGGGTGTTCTTTGGGTTAACCCATCAGCATGGCCCGGCGGAACTGGCTCGTGCCGTTCTGGAAGGCGTGGGATATGCCCTGGCGGACGGAATGGACGTGGTACATGACTGCGGTGTGACGCCGGCGAGTATCACCCTGATTGGCGGCGGTGCGCGTAGCAGCTACTGGCGCCAGATGCTGTCTGATATCAGCGGACTGCAGCTCGATTTTCGTACCGGTGGTGATGTGGGGCCTGCGCTCGGTGCAGCGCGACTGGCGCAGATTGCCATGAACCCGGAAACGCCGCTTTCTCAGCTGTTACCGCAGCTTCAACTGGAACAGGCGCATCTGCCTGATGCGGCACGTCATGCGCGTTATGCGCAAAGACGCGAGGTCTTTCGCAAAATCTACCAACAGCTGTTGCCGCTGATGTCGTAAATACGGTTGTCTGTAAGAGGCACGAGGTTGTCCTTTTTTGGTCTGTGCGGGCCTTTATTTCCTTGCCAGTATGGTGTCATATCCACTGGCGAGGAGATTCAACATGTCACGTACTGCATTAATCAACATCGATACTCAGCAGTCTTTTCATCATCGTCATTACTGGCAGGAGGACGAAATTCCTGCCTTTCAGCAGGCGATGCTGGGGCTGATTGAGGGCTGCCAGGCGCGTGGCATTCCTGTCGTTGATATTTTCCATGTAGATGAAGACGGTCCGTTCACACTGCAAAGCGGCTATGTCAAACCGATGGCCTTTTTACGTCATCAGCCGGACGTGGTCTTCCAGAAACACGTCCATAATGCGTTCACGGATACCGGGCTTGACCGCTGGCTGCGTGAGCGAGACATTAATCAGCTCATCGTGTGCGGCATTCGCACGGAACAATGCTGTGAAACCACTGCGCGGGTGGCATCCGATCTGGGCTATGCTGTGACCTTTGTTAGCGAGGCAACGCTCACGTTTCCAATGACGCACAAGGGGATAACCCTGAGCGCAGAGGAACTGCGCCATCGTACCGAGACGGTACTGGCCGGGCGGTTTGCCGACATTAAAACGGTTGCGGAGACGCTGGAGTCACTGTAATGAGCATCGACGTCTGGTTTGTGATGTTGCCCGGGGTGCTGTCATTAGACATGACGGGCCCGGCAGAGACCTTTGTGCTGGCCGGGGACGCGTTTCGCCTGCATTACATTGGTCCGCAGGCAGAGGTTCCGACGTCGATTGGTCTGATGATGGGCGGTATTCAGCCGCTGCCGGAAAGCTTGCCTGAGGGCAGTTTGCTGGTGCTGCCGGGGGTAAGCGACTCCCGCTTTCAGTTTTCAACGCCGCAGGCGCAGCTGATCCAGCACTGGTTAATGCGCCTGCAGCCAAAATTTCATCGTCAGGATATCACCGTCATGTGCGTCTGTTCAGGGGCGTTGCTGGCGGCAAAATCGGGCTTGCTGAATCACCGGCAGTGCACAACGCATCATGACGTTATAAGCCGTTTGCGTACGGCGGCTCCGACGGCAATCATCAAAGAAAACCGGATCTTCGTGCAGGATGAGAATATCTGGACCAGCGCCGGCATCACCTCGGGCATCGACCTGGCGCTGCATATGATTAACCGCCTGTGTGGCGCAGAAAAAGCGCTGGCCGTGGCGCGCGAAATGGTGGTCTGGTTTCGTCGCTCCGGGGACGATCCCCAGCTGTCGCCATGGTTACGCTACCGCAATCATCTTCACCCGGCCATTCATCGTGCGCAGGATGCGCTTACCACCGAGCCGCACAAAGCCTGGGCTTTACCCGAGATTGCCGCTCTGGCGCATGTCAGCCCGCGCCATTTAACGCGGCTTTTTCAGACGCATTTAGGGATAAGCGTTCGCGACTATCTGGAGCAGTTGCGTCTGGCGGTGGCTGAACAGTGGCTGTTGCAAGGGTGTGGCGTGGAACAGGCCTCACTGGCCGCGGGGTTTTCCTCCCCGCGCCAGTATCATCGTGCCCGACAGCGCAGCGTTAACTGACGAAGCGGCGGGTGTCGACCTTCTGCAGCAGCATTGACAGCAGCAGGCTCGCCATCAGCGTGACGGTAAAAATCCAGAGGATATCCAGCACCGGCCAGCTTTTGAACTCGACCCCTCTCGTTCTCAGGGCGTGGATCACCAGCGCGTGAAAACCGTATATTCCGAGCGAGTGTCGGGAGATAACGCTCAGCACCGGAAGGGGGCGTGCGTTCAGGGTGTTTTTGGCGAGCGTAAGCAGGGATACGGCACAGATGAAGACCATCGGGCCGCAGTACAGGTACCAGGTATCGGCAAAATTGCCGCGCCATTGCAGTTCATGCAGCGTCCCACGCGAAATTACGATCACGCCGATGATAAACAGCGCTGCACATAGCCCGTTCATGCCGCGTTTTTGGGTGTCCATCATCCCGATAGCTCGCCCCAGCATGCCGTAGAGTACGTAGTAAAAGGTATCGCCGTTGATATAGAGATTGACCGGTAACCATTCAAAACCATCAATTTTCTGCGAGACCGTATTCGGGTTGGCTATGATGCCAATGACCACCATCAGCGCCAGCAGCATTTTCCCGCTCACGGTTTTCACCTGAATCAGTGGGGAAACTAGATAGATAACGATAATGGCGAAGAAAAACCACAGATGGTAGAAGACGGGTTTTTGCAGAAGGTATTTGAGAGATAGCCCGGCGTTAATCGAGGTGAACAGGGTGATATAGAGCAAGGCCACGGCGCTGTAGAAGCCCAGGCAGGCGGCGATGCGGATAAAATGACGCGGTTGTGCGCTACGCTCGCCAAAAAAGAGAAAGCCGGAAATCATAAAGAACAACGGCACACTGACCCGCGACGCGGAGTTAAGAATATTGGCTATATCCCAGTTAACAGGGCTGATACTGTGCGCATTGGTGACATACCAGGTCGTCGTGTGGATCATGACCACCATCAGACACGCTATTCCTCGCAGATTATCAATCCAGCTAATTTTTGACGACATCAGTTCCTCATCATCCCTTGTAAATTCAGTGTGACTGCGATTGTATTGAAGCCTCTCTCTGGAAAATTCTGAGTTTTATTTAGCAGCCTTGTTTGAAAGCCGCGAGGTTCGCAGAATGCCAGGGCATAATCTATAAAAGCTTTGCTACTAAAAATAACAGCCACTGAACAGGGCGGTAATAAAAATGATGATGAAGCGTGCGGCGTCACTCTTTCTGCTGTTTATCCTGGCAGGATGCAGTACGCCACCCTCTGCACCCGTGCAAAAAGCACAGCAGGGAAAAATCAGCCCGGAACGCTCCCTGAATATGGAGCAGTTCTGTAAGGATCAGGCTGCGCGCCGCTATAACTCGGATGCGCAGAACATTGATGTCACCGGATTTGAGCGATTTCAGGGGAGTTATGAGCTGAAAGGCCATACGTCCCGTAAAGAGGGCTTTGTCTGTTCGTTTGACGCAGACGGTCAGTTTTTACATCTCTCCATGCGCTAAGCCGCTCGCATAATCAACAGCCAGACGCCAGCGGCTGCCTGGCGTGGTGGCTTATTTCCCCAATTTTCCCTAAACAAACCCGTTTCGTACTGTATATCTTGCAGGCAGCGGGTATACTGGTCCCTTCCATTTAAAACCACACGTATCCAGCACGACATACTATGCAAAAGTTTGATACCAAGACCTTCCAGGGCCTGATCCTGACCTTACAGGATTACTGGGCTCGTCAGGGCTGTACCATTGTTCAACCTTTGGACATGGAAGTAGGCGCAGGCACTTCACACCCAATGACCAGCTTACGCGCGTTGGGGCCGGAGCCAATGGCGACTGCTTATGTGCAACCTTCACGTCGTCCGACCGATGGCCGTTACGGCGAAAACCCGAACCGTCTGCAGCATTACTATCAGTTCCAGGTGGTGATTAAGCCATCGCCAGACAACATTCAGGAACTGTACCTCGGGTCACTGAAAGAGCTGGGTATGGATCCAACCATTCACGACATCCGTTTCGTGGAAGATAACTGGGAGAACCCAACGCTGGGTGCCTGGGGTCTGGGTTGGGAAGTGTGGCTGAACGGTATGGAAGTGACGCAGTTCACTTACTTCCAGCAGGTTGGCGGTCTGGAATGTAAACCGATTACCGGCGAAATCACCTACGGTCTGGAACGTCTGGCCATGTATATTCAGGGCGTAGACAGCGTTTACGACCTGGTCTGGAGCGACGGCCCGCTGGGTAAAACCACCTACGGCGACGTGTTCCATCAGAACGAAGTGGAGCAATCCACTTATAACTTCGAATACGCGGATGTGGACTTCCTGTTCACCTGCTTCGAGCAGTACGAGAAAGAAGCGCAGCAGTTGCTGGCGCTGGAGTCTCCGCTGCCGCTGCCTGCTTACGAGCGTATTCTGAAGGCCGCCCACAGCTTCAACCTGCTGGACGCCCGCAAAGCCATCTCCGTGACTGAACGTCAGCGCTACATTCTGCGTATTCGTACCCTGACCAAAGCCGTTGCAGAAGCGTACTATGCGTCCCGTGAAGCCCTTGGCTTCCCGATGTGCAACCGAAACAAATAAGAGGCGGCCATGTCTGAGAAAACTTTCCTGGTGGAAATTGGCACCGAAGAGCTGCCACCAAAAGCCCTGCGCAGCCTGGCTGAATCTTTTGCTGCGAACGTGACTGCTGAGCTGGATAACGCTGGCCTGGCACACGGTAAAATTGAATGGTTTGCTGCTCCGCGTCGTCTGGCGCTGAAAGTGGCGAACCTGGCGGCGTCTCAGCCGGATCGTGAGGTTGAAAAACGTGGCCCGGCGATTGCTCAGGCGTTTGATGCTGAAGGCAAGCCAAGCAAAGCGGCTGAAGGCTGGGCGCGTGGTTGTGGTATCACCGTCGATCAGGCTGAGCGTCTGACCACCGATAAAGGCGAGTGGCTGCTGTACCGTGCACATGTGAAAGGTGAAAGTGCGCAAGCGCTGCTGCCTGACATGATCGCCACGTCGCTGGCCAGGCTGCCGATTCCAAAACTGATGCGCTGGGGCGCAAGCGACGTGCACTTCGTGCGTCCTGTGCACACCGTGACGCTGCTGCTGGGCGATACTGTTATTCCGGCTACCATCCTGGGTGTGGCGTCCGATCGCGTGATCCGTGGGCACCGCTTCATGGGCGAGCCTGAGTTCACCATCGACAATGCTGACCAGTATCCGCAGATCCTGCTGGAGCGCGGTAAAGTTATTGCTGACTACGAACAGCGTAAAGCCAAAATCAAGGCGGATGCGGAAGACGCGGCGCGTAAGATTGGCGGTACAGCGGATCTGAGCGACAGCCTGCTGGAAGAAGTGACCTCTCTGGTTGAATGGCCAGTGGTACTGACCGCGAAGTTCGAAGAGAAATTCCTGGCCGTGCCGGCTGAAGCGCTGGTGTACACCATGAAGGGTGACCAGAAGTACTTCCCGGTTTACGCCAACGACGGCAAGCTGCTGCCAAACTTCATCTTCGTGGCGAACATTGAATCAAAAGATCCGATCCAGATTATCTCCGGTAACGAGAAAGTGGTGCGTCCACGTCTGGCGGATGCCGAGTTCTTCTTCAACACCGACCGTAAAAAGCGTCTGGAAGATCACCTGCCACGTCTGCAGACCGTGCTGTTCCAGCAACAGCTGGGTACGCTGCGCGACAAGACTGACCGTATTGCGGAGCTGTCTGGCTGGATCGCACGTGAAATCGGTGCGGATGTGAACCACGCAACGCGCGCGGGTTTACTGTCCAAGTGTGACCTGATGACCAACATGGTGTTCGAATTTACCGACACCCAGGGTGTGATGGGGATGCACTACGCGCGTCACGACGGTGAAGCGGAAGATGTGGCCGTGGCCCTGAACGAGCAGTATCAGCCGCGCTTCGCGGGTGACGCGCTGCCGTCTAATCCGGTGGCCTGTGCGGTCGCGATTGCCGATAAGATGGACACCCTTGCAGGTATCTTTGGCATCGGCCAGCATCCAAAAGGCGACAAAGACCCGTTTGCGCTGCGTCGTGCTGCCCTGGGCGTGCTGCGTATCATCGTTGAAAAGAACCTGAACCTGGATCTGCAGACCCTGACTGAAGAAGCGGTACGTCTGTACGGTGATAAGCTGACCAACGCCAACGTGGTCGACGATGTGATCGACTTTATGCTTGGTCGCTTCCGTGCGTGGTATCAGGACGAAGGTTACACCGTCGATACCATTCAGGCGGTACTGGCACGTCGTCCAACCCGTCCGGCAGATTTCGATGCGCGTATGAAGGCGGTTTCCCACTTCCGTACGCTGGAAGCGGCATCTGCACTGGCCGCGGCTAACAAGCGTGTCTCTAACATTCTGGCGAAATCCGACGAAACGCTGAACGAGCGTGTGAACGCTGCGACGCTGAAAGAGCCAGAAGAGATCGCCCTGGCGATGCAGGTTGTGGTACTGCGTGACAAGCTGGAGCCGTATTTCGCCGAAGGCCGCTACCAGGAAGCCCTGGTGGAGCTGGCGGAACTGCGTGATGTCATCGATGCCTTCTTCGAGAAAGTGATGGTGAACGTGGAAGATAAAGAGCTGCGTATCAACCGTCTCTCTATGCTCGAAAAACTGCGTGAGCTGTTCCTGCGCGTGGCGGATATTTCGCTGCTGCAGTAACGTGCATGTGCCCGGTGACGGGCCAGCAGATGAGAAAAACCCGCTTCGGCGGGTTTTTTTATGTCTCGTTTTTTTGTGGACCAGCTAAGCGCAGTGCAATCGCCTAAAAATTCACCTTGAAATGGTCAGCAAATTACCGTTATCCTGTTTCTCGTTATATTTCTCCCTCAGGAGCGCATCCCGAAAATGAACAAACACGACTGATGAATTTCGATCCTTGCTAAACGCGACCGCGTCGGCAGGGGATGTTTTGATTTCATTCAGGAGTGCTTATGGCTCATTTTGCGCAATCCCCTTCTTTTATTTTGCATCAGGTGACCTGTCAGTTTGCGACGGGCGATACCCTTTTTGGTCCGCTGAATCTTTCTCTGGCGCCGTCACTGTGCGCGCTGGTTGGCCGTAACGGCAGCGGTAAAACACGTCTGCTACGTTTGCTGGCAGGGTGTGATGAACCTGCCAGCGGTCATATCGAACGTTTTGCAACGCACGCTTATGTGGCACAACAGCCCGATATCTCCCCGCGAACCACGCTTGCTGAGCTGCTGGGGTATGAGGCGATTTTTGCGGCGCGTAAGCGCATCGACAGCGGTGACTACCAGCCCGATGATTTGGCGTTACTCGACGGACACTGGGATGTAGCAGACCGTCTGAGCGAGGCGTTTTTCCACGCAAAACTTCCACCATTTGACCCGGATAAATCAGCCATGGAACTCAGTGGCGGCGAGCGCATTCGCGCGTTGCTCTGTGGCGCGTTTACGTCTGATGCGGATTATTTGCTGCTGGACGAACCCACCAACCATCTCGACCGGCAGGGACGTGAGTGGTTCTACGACCAGCTCGCCCGTTATCAGGGGGGCGTGCTGGTGGCCTCCCACGACCGTGAACTGCTGGCGAAGGTACCGCGTATTCTTGAACTGAGCGCCTCGGGTCTTCGCCACTACGGTGGCAGTTACGACGACTATACGCATCAGCGGGACGCCGAACAGCAGGCAGCCCGTGCGGCACTGGAACATGCGGCAACAGAACGCAAACGCACCCGCGCGCGGATGCAAAAAGAGCATGACGAAAGCCAGCGGCGTTCGGCGAAGACGTTACGTACGGTCGATAACCTTAATATCGCCTCGTTCGAGCGGGTCAAATACAAAATGGCCGCCAAAGAGCGCATTGGCACCTTGAAAAAACAGCATGGCGATCAACATGAAGCGCTGAATGCCACGGTGAACAAGGCCCGGGAGCGAGTTGAAGAGGAGAATCCGGTGATGTTCACGTTGCCTGGAAGCCAGATTGCTGAGGGGAAACAGGTGTTGGTGATGGAGGGGCTGGTGCTGCCGTACGTCACTCTCCCGCCGACCAACTGGCGAATGGACGGACCGATGCGCGTGGCGCTAAAAGGACCAAACGGCTGCGGTAAATCGACGCTTTTAAAAGCCATTCTCGGCGAAGTGGCTCCGCTCTCAGGAACGTGTAAGGTATCGGTAAACTGCGCTTATCTCGATCAACATCTGTCGCAGCTCGATCTTTCGCAGTCGGTGATGGCGCATCTCAATCTGAGTCATACACCTCTGGAAGAGGGTGTGCTGCGAACCCGTTTAGCGCAGCTTCAGTTGGGCGCTGACAAAGTGGTGCTTCCGCTGGCTGAGCTGAGCGGCGGGGAACGTCTCAAGGCTGCTCTGGCCTGTGTCTTGTGGCGTGAAGACGCTACGCAGCTTTTACTGCTGGATGAACCGACCAACCATCTGGATCTGGCCTCGGTCGAGGCGATTGAAGCCGCACTGGCCGGTTTTCCCGGGGCATTGCTGGTGGTTTCTCACGATGAGGCTTTTTTGCGGGGGTTAGCATTGACGCATGAACTGGTCTGGGAAGAGGCGGGTTGGCGCTGTGCCCCCCTTTAAAACACAAGCCCCCGCAAAGGCGGGGGCGGTAACTTACTTTACTGCATCATGCTATATGCTTGCTGAGTGCAGGGTTGGCCTGAATCAGGCGCATCAGCTTTAGCTCGGTTGGGGTGGGTTTTTCGCGTTTTGACTCCCACTCCTGCACCATAGCCACGCTGACACCCATCGCTCTGGCGAATTCTTCAGTTTTTAATCCAGTCCCTTTGCGCAATTGCTCATATTCTTTAAAGGGATTGGATCTTTGTTGCAGGGTTAACGTCTGCGGTACATCTTTAAAAATAATCTGTTCCAGGCTGCTCAGCAGCTCAAGCTCAGGATCTTTATATTCCATTGAGGACTCCTCTTAAATCACATACCGGGATCAAGAACATCAGAGAGCCTGTTAAGAATAGTCCCTAATACAAACGACGGATCGTCACGGATGTGATTAATCGTGCGGTAACGATCGCTTTATGCGTTTCAGCCGTTGCCAGGGTGAGACTAATTACCTGATTACGCTTATGTCGGCTTCGCCAGGTATTTTTTTGTAAATAGTAAGAAATAAAACGGCAATAGCCGTTTTGCATGAAAAGAGTATCTTGCAGGGCTGACCTGGACTATCCTTGTCAGCGTCGGGCACGCATGTGCCGGTGTGCGCTTTTTTGGGTGAAAGGAGTAATGAAATGGCGACAGGAAAGTCCTGCTCTCGCTGGTTTGCGCCTATTGCGGCGTTGTTGATGGTTGTTAGCCTGAGTGGGTGTTTTGATAAAGAAGGCGATCAGCGCAAAGCGTTTATCGATTTTCTACAGAATACGGTGATGCGCAGCGGTGAACGGTTGCCGACGCTGACTGCGGATCAGAAAAAACAGTTTGGCCCCTTCGTGTCTGATTACGCCATTCTTTATGGTTATTCACAGCAGGTGAGCCAGGCGATGGATTCCGGTATCCGTCCGGTTGTGGATAGCGTGAACGCTATTCGCGTCCCGCAGGATTACATGACGCAACGTGAACCGCTGCGCCAGTCCAACGGTGCGCTCGGCGTGCTGAGCCAACAGCTGCAGAATGCGAAAATGCAGGCGGACGCGTCACGTTCCGCGCTGAAGCAGGGCGACGATCTCAAACCGGTCTTCGACAAAGTGTATGAGAAAGTGGTGTCGAAACCTTCTGAAGCGATGCAACCGCTGATCCCGGCCGCGCAAATTTTCACGCAGCAGCTGGTTCAGGTGGGGGACTTCATCTCCCAGCAGGGCACTCAGGTGAGCTTTGTGGCCAACGGTATTCAGTTCCCGACCTCGCAGCAGGCAAGCCAGTATAATGCGCTGATTGGGCCACTGGCCTCCCAGCACCAGGCCTTTAGTCAGGCGTGGAGTGCAGCGGTCGCTGCCACAGAATAAATCGGAAAACCCCGCCTCAGGCGGGGTTTTTTATTCCGGGCGAAAATAACGCTTGTTATTCTTCTACCACATCGGTATAACTATACAGGTCGGTTTGTTACACAGACCTAAAGCAGTTTAGTAAAGCAGTCCAGATTGTTATCCATAGATACCCTTCGTAGTGACCCTTCCTTCATCGCTTAAAAATCTGTAACACAATCCATCAAGCCGGAAGGCACAATATATTTGTTAATTAAGGTAATTCTATGTCTGCTAAAATGACTGGTCTGGTAAAATGGTTCAACGCTGATAAAGGTTTCGGCTTCATCACTCCTGACGATGGCTCTAAAGACGTGTTCGTACACTTCTCTGCTATCCAGAACGAAGGCTACAAATCTCTGGATGAAGGTCAGAAAGTTTCCTTCACCATCGAAAGCGGCGCTAAAGGCCCAGCAGCTGGTAACGTTGTAAGCCTGTAAGCTTCCAACCCAGTAGCACAAATTTTAAAAACCCGCCTTCTGGCGGGTTTTTTCATTTCTATCGCTGAACCTGCGGGTTAACGCAATTGATTTCCACCTTTCCGCTAAGGGCAGCGATCAGGTTGTCTACCGCGGTTGCAGCCATATTGTAGCGTGTTTCATGGGTTGCTGAGCCGATGTGGGGCAGGGCCACCACGTTGGGCAATGAAAGCAACGGGGAGTCCACCGGCAGCGGTTCCTGTTCAAACACGTCAAGACCGGCAGCGTGGATCTCACCCTGTTGCAGAGCCTCAATCAACGCCTTCTCATCCACCACCGGGCCACGACCCGCGTTGATGAAAATGGCCGTTTTCTTCATTTTTTCAAACGCCTCTTTACCGATAAGATGACGGGTTTCGTCCGTCAGCGGCAGGATCAGACAGACAAAATCGGCTTCCTGCAGCAGCGTATCCAGCTCGCAGTAGCGGGCGTTAAAACGTTCTTCGGCTTCACTGTGATGACGACGCGCGTTATACAGAATCGGCATGTTAAAACCAAAATGTGCGCGCTGCGCCAGAGCCAGGCCAATACGGCCCATGCCAACGATGCCCAGCGTTTTGCCATGAACATCCACCCCAAACCAGTCCGGACCAATGCTTTTTGTCCATTCGCCAGCTTTGACGCGATCGGCCACTTCGACCACACGACGCGCCGTGCTGAGGACCAGCGCCATCAGCGTGTCGGCCACGGTCTCCGTCAGCGCATGTGGCGTATGCATCAACAGGATCTTGCGGGCATTAAGGGCATCCACGTCGAAGTTGTCATAGCCCACGGAAACGGTAGAGGTAGCACGAAGCTTCGGCATTTTCTCCAGCAGGGCGACATCCACTTTTTCGCTTGAACCCAGCAAACCTTCGGCGCTGGCGAACGCATCGGCGTGCTGTGCCACGGTTTCCGGGCTGAGGTTCTTCACCTGGGTAACGGTGAAGTGTTCCTCAAGGCGTTTCTGCAGATCTTCCGGCAGTGCTTTATACAAAATGACGGACGGCTTCATGCTAATCTCCGTTAATTTTTAAGGATTCAGGCGTGGCGTGCGCCGACAGGTAATTGTTGATTATTAGCAGGCTTAACAATCAGAGTAAGCCACACGGAGGCGAAAAGCGCTACCCCCATAAATATGTACGATGCGGATGGGCTGCCGGTTGCTCCGTTCAGGTAACCCACAAACCAGGAGCCGCAGAACGAGCCCAGCGCTCCCATACTGTTAATCAGTGCCATCGCGCCGCCTGCCACGTTACGCGGCAGCATCTCCGGGATGATCGCAAAGAACGGTCCATAAGGGGCGTACATTGCCGCACCCGCAATCACCAGCAGGGTGTAAGAGACCCAGAAATGGTTCGCGCCGACGGCCCAGGAACCAATGAAGGCAAAGGCAGCGATCAGCAGCAGCGGCCAGACAAACAGCTTACGGTTCTGCATTTTGTCCGATGCCCATGACGCAATGATCATGGCGATTGTGGCTGCGAGGTAAGGCACGGATGACAGC
This sequence comes from Enterobacter sp. PTB, assembly GCF_051130085.1. Lineage (NCBI taxonomy): Bacteria > Pseudomonadati > Pseudomonadota > Gammaproteobacteria > Enterobacterales > Enterobacteriaceae > Enterobacter > Enterobacter sp. PTB. The sequence goes on along the minus strand of NZ_JBDKEE010000007.1, from coordinate 21,292 downwards.
CAGCCCACTTCCACCATGCCAAGGTTTTCACCGGCATTGCGGAGAATCGATGGCAGCCACAGTACGAAACCGTACACGCCAATGCTCCAGGTGAAATACTGGGCGCAGAGCAGAATCACATTACGCGAGCGGAATGCTTCACCATAGTTACGCACCGCTTTCAGGCCTTGCTGTTCTTTATCCAGTTGCGCCTGCAGAGCGGCTTTTTCATCTTCGGAGAGCCATTTCGCCTGCGCAGGTTTATCTTTTACCAGCATCCACCAGCAGAATGCCCAGATAACCGCCGGCACCCCTTCGATAATGAACATTTCGCGCCAGCCGAAGGACTGGATCAGGTAGCCAGAAACCACCGACATCCACAGCACGGTGACCGGGTTACCGAGGATCAGGAAAGTATTGGCTCGTGAGCGTTCGGATTTGGTAAACCAGTTGCTGATATAAATCAGCATCGCAGGCATTACCGCTGCCTCAACGACCCCAAGAATAAAGCGAATGGCTGCCAGAGCAGGAATATTATTCACCACGCCGGTCAGTGAGGCGCAGGCACCCCACAGGATCAGGCAAACGAAAATCAATTTGCGGACGCTGCGACGCTCCGCATAGATAGCGCCGGGGATCTGGAAGAAGAAGTAGCCCAGGAAGAAAAGGGCACCCAGCAACGAAGAGATACCTTTGGTGATCCCCAGGTCTTCGGTGATCCCTGCCGCGGACGCGAAACTGAAGTTGGCACGATCAAGGTACGCCAGGCTGTACGTGATAAACACGATTGGCATGATGTACCACCAGCGTTTTACTGCATTGGTCGAACTGTTCATAGGCTTGCCTCTGTTGTTGAGGTTTGTACCGCCGTTGTATGTAGGGTACACGGTGGTTTGTTTTGTTTCCCCCTGACCTACCTGAGGAGAGGGGGAGGGAAACGGAATTTATTCGTTCAGCTGCGCGCGGGTCGGTAATCCTTCACTGTCGCCCTGCACCTGGATTGCCAGCGAGCCAATTTTATTGCCCCGGGCGACGGCCTGCTGCAGCGGTTTGCCTTCCAGCAGAGCACTAATGACCCCCACGGCAAAACCATCGCCAGCGCCGACGGTATCAACCACGTTATCGACCTTCACGGCCGCGACTGCGCCTTGCTCGCCGTTAGCCGTTTTAAACCAGGCGCCATCGGCGCCGGTTTTCAGCACCACCGCTTTTACCCCTTTGTTGAGGTAAAAATCGGCAATCCCTTCAGGGGTGTTTTTACCGGTCAGGATCATGCCTTCTTTCACGCCCGGCAGAACCCAGTCAGCCTGAAACGCCAGACGGTTCAGCTTCTCGATCATTTCCGCTTCGCTTTTCCACAGCACCGGGCGCAGGTTAGGATCGAATGAGATCGTTTTCCCCTGAGCCTTCATGGTGGTTGCGGCATGATCCAGTAATGCATACGAGCTGGCTGAAAGCGCAGCCGCCACGCCGCTCAGATGCAGATGGCGTGCGGAGGCGAAATAGTGGGCGTGGTAATCCTCGACTGAGAGGTGGCTCGCCGCAGACCCTTTACGGAAATACTCCACAATGGGATCGGTTCCATTTTCGACTTTCGATTTAAGCTGGAAACCGGTCGGGAAGCGTCCATCAAGGGTGACGCCGGAAGCATCAATGCCCTCTTTTTTCAGCGAATCGAGAACGAAATGGCCAAAGCTGTCATCACCCACGCGGCTGACCCAGCCGACGTTCAGACCCAGGCGCGCCAGGCCGGTCGCGACGTTCAGCTCAGCCCCCGCCACGCGTTTGATAAAGTGCTCCACCGTACTCAGGTCGCCCGTTTCGGTGGCGACAAACATCGCCATGGCTTCGCCGATAGTGATCACATCCAGCGTCTTGTGCATGGTTTACTCCTCACGCAGCAGGTTTACGTAATGACGGGTGACGGCGGTTAAATCCGCCCCTTCCAGCGGGAACTCGATACCACGCGGGGCATCGGCGGGCAGCTGACAAAGCAGATCCAGCCAGCGCGCATCGGCCCGATCCGGCGCCACGGCGCGGAAATTTTCTTTATGCGGCACGGCGGCTTTAACGTGGATATAGCTCACTGCGGAGGCCAGATGGTGCGCGGCTTCTTCCGGGGAGTCGCCCACCCACAGCCAGTTGCCCATGTCGAACGTCAGCGTGACGGGCAGCGCCATGTCCCGGCAGGCGGCTTTGAAGCGCTGCATCGGCGCAAGCTGGCCGCAGTCGGTCTGGTCGTTTTCCACCACCAGGGCCATACCGCTTTCATCGAGCAGGGCACGCAGGGCGTGAAGCGGCTGGGTGTCGCTGAAATGACCCAGCGAGACCTTGAGCCACAGCGCATTCAGGGTACTGGCTTCGCTGAGATAACGGGGCAGGTCAGGGTTGAGGGTGCCATCGGGCATAAACAGGGCCGCAGGGGCGGAGTAGCATGCCAGCAGGCCCAGCAACTCAATGGATTCACCCAGCGCGGGCAGCGCCAGCAGCTCTTCGCTGTTGAACAGCTCGCGGCGGATCTCGACGCCGTCGGCACCCGCGCCCGCAATGACGGGCAGCATTGCCCGTTGACCACCTGCCTGTCGCACCTGTTCCGCGCCATACGCGGCGGTGACCACCATGATTTTTCTGCCCATCGTCGGACTCCATCGCAACACATCAATACTATTACGCTAGATGGAACCGGTTCCAAAGAAAAGGTCAGGATGTTGAATTTATGATCGGTATCACAAGGGAAAATTAACGGGCGGTGGAGCCGCGAACAATCAACTCGCCGGAAAATACCTGCTCGCGAACGGCATCGCTGGTGCCTTCAATACGACGAACCACTTGTTCAACAGCGGCATAGCCAATCTGCCAGGTGGGTTGTTTGAGGGTCGTGATCCCGACGCCAGCCAGTTCTGCCCACTCGAGCTCGTCGAACCCCAGCAGACCGATATCGCTTCCCCAGTGCAGGCCAATGCGCTTAAGCGAGCGGGCGACCTGCAGGGTCAGCGCCCCGTTGGCAGAGATAACGGCTTTACGCATTCCGCGATGGCGGGTGTGGAACTGCCGCAGGGTATTGTCGAGCTGATCGGCTTCGTGGAGGGGCGTTTCGGCATTCTCGGCAATCACGCCGGGGTAACGCTCCAGCGTGGCACGAAACGCGCTCAGTCGCTCACGACGGGTATTGACCATGCCCAGAGGTTCGCTCAGAAACAGGATGGCTTCAAAGCCCTGTTCAATCAGATGCTCAGTGGCGGTTGTCGCCGCCTGAGTGTTATCCAGCCCGACGACATCGCAGGCGAATTCCGGGATTTTGCGGTCGATAAGAACCATCGGCAGGGAGGATTGCTGCAGGCGGTTTAAGCCCTCTTCACGCATGCCCACGGCATTCACCACAATCCCTTCGACCTGATAGCTGCGCAGCAAATCCAGGTAATGCAGCTCCTGATCGACTTCGTTGTTGGTGTTACAGACCAGCGGCGTAAAGCCCTTTTCGCGACAGGCGGCTTCAATTCCGCTCAATACGTTGACGGAGTAGGGATTGGTGATATCGGCGATGATAAGCCCGATAAGACGGGTACGGCCCCGTTTGAGCCCGCGCGCCATAAGGCTCGGGCGGTAGTCGAGATCGGCAATAGCCTGTTCAATACGAGCGAGCAGCGCATCGGACAGCAGGTGTTTCTCGCCGTTGAGGTAGCGTGAAATGCTGGTTTTACCGGTTTTGGCGGCTTTCGCCACGTCGCTGATTGTGGCCCGTGTTGGTTTGCTCATCGCTGAATTCCCTGAAGTGAGTGAGAACACCTTAGCGGGAAAATTAGCGATGGCAAGCGGTTCATGCTGACGTGGCGGCATGATGCCCTTATCCCCCTCTCCCCTGGAAGAGGGGGGCAGCCCTTACTGAATTGGGCTTAAGGTAATCTCAACTCGACGGTTCTGCGCTTTGCCTTCCGCCGTGCTGTTGCTGGCGATAGGGTTTGCAGGGCCCATGCCGCTGGTGCGGATGCGGTTTGCTGCAACGCCCTGCGTGATCAGCGAGCTGGCCACAGAATCGGCACGCTGCTGAGACAGGCGCATATTCAGATCCTGGCTGCCGGTGCTGTCGGTATAACCGATCACATTCACCGCGGTCTTGTTGTACTCTTTCAGCACCATTGCCACGCCGGTCAGGGTGTTCGCCCCTGCAGGTTTCAGCGTTGCGCTGCTGCTGTCGAAGGTGACGTTGTTTGGCATATTCAGGATGATGTTATCGCCGCTGCGCGTCACGCTCACGCCGGTGCCTTTCATTTTGTCGCGCAGTTTTGCTTCCTGCACATCCATGTAATAACCCACGCCGCCGCCCAGGGCTGCACCTGCCGCTGCGCCAATTAACGCGCCTTTGCCGCGGTCTTTCTTGGAGGAGGAGAGTGCGCCCACACCAGCCCCTACCAGCGAGCCGAGACCCGCGCCGATGCCGGATTTACCTGCTTCGCTTTCACCGGTGTAAGGGTTTGTTGTGCAGCCAGAAACAGCCAGTGCACCGCTCACCAGAGCGGCAATAACGAATACGCGTTTTTTCATCTTATTTCCTTAATCCTTTTTATTCTTTGCCACGACGCGCGTGGCAGTTGATTATGACGTCCAGATACGGAGAAAATTCCGGGTATAACTCTGAAATTTGTGACAAACCATAAACTGCCTCACTAAGAAGGCCGTAAAACCTGCACGCAACCAGGAGCGCACGCTTGAGCACCTCAACAAAAACGATTCTGACCGCCGCCCACTGGGGGCCGATGCTGGTCGAAACCGATGGCGAAAATGTTCTGTCGTCTCGCGGGGCATTGCCAACGCAACATCCCAACTCTTTACAGACCGTCGTTCGCGATCAGGTGCACAGCAAAACGCGCGTGCGCTGGCCGATGGTGCGTAAAGGATTTCTGGCGTCGCCAGACAAGCCGCAGGGTATTCGTGGTCAGGATGAGTTTGTCCGGGTGAGCTGGGATGACGCGCTGGCGCTGATCCATGCGCAGCACAAACGTATTCGCGACACGTATGGCCCGTCGTCCATTTTTGCCGGATCTTACGGCTGGCGCTCAAACGGCGTGCTGCATAAGGCCTCGACGTTACTGCAGCGCTATATGAGTCTGGCCGGGGGGTATACCGGGCATCTTGGGGATTACTCCACCGGCGCAGCGCAGGCGATCATGCCCTACGTGGTGGGCGGTAACGAAGTGTATCAGCAGCAGACCAGCTGGCCGCTGGTGCTGGAGCACACCGATGTGGTGGTGCTGTGGAGCGCCAACCCGCTCAACACCCTGAAAATCGCGTGGAATGCCAGTGACGAGCAGGGGATCCCGTATTTCGATGCGCTGCGTAAAAGCGGCAAGCGCATTATCTGCATTGACCCGATGCGCTCTGAAACCATGGACTTCTTCGGCGACAGCGCCGAGTGGATTGCCCCGCATATGGGCACCGACGTGGCGATGATGCTGGGCATTGCCCATACGCTGGTGGAGAACGGCTGGCACGATACCGGGTTCCTCGCACGCTGTACCACCGGTTTTGACAACTTCGCCGACTATCTGACGGGCAATACAGACGGTATGGCCAAAACGGCAGAGTGGGCGGCAGAGATTTGTGGGGTTCCTGCGGCCAAACTGCGTGAACTGGCAGCGTTATTCCACCAAAACACCACGATGTTAATGTCTGGGTGGGGGATGCAGCGCCAGCAGTTCGGTGAGCAGAAACACTGGATGCTCGTGACGCTGGCCGCCATGCTCGGGCAAATCGGTACGCCGGGCGGTGGGTTTGGTCTCTCTTATCACTTCGCCAATGGCGGCAACCCAACCCGCAAAGCGGCAGTGCTGGCTTCTCTGCAGGGCTCGGTTCAGGGCGGTGTGGATGCCGTGGATAAAATCCCGGTGGCGCGCATTGTTGAAGCCCTGGAAAACCCGGGCGGGTTTTATCAGCATAACGGTCTGGATCGCCACTTCCCGGATATCCGGTTTGTCTGGTGGGCCGGCGGCGCGAACTTTACTCATCACCAGGACACGAATCGCCTGATCCGCGCCTGGCAGAAGCCAGAACTGGTGGTTATCTCAGAATGCTTCTGGACCGCCTCAGCCAAACATGCCGATATTGTGCTGCCGGCGACCACCTCGTTTGAGCGTAACGACCTCACCATGACCGGTGACTACAGCAATCAGCATATGGTACCGATGAAGCGCGTCGTGGCGCCGCGTGATGAGGCGCGTGATGATTTTGAGGTGTTTGCTGAGCTGAGCGAGTTGTGGGAAACGGGGGGGCGCGAGCGTTTTACCGAGGGCAAATCGGATTTGCAGTGGCTGGAGACGTTCTACCAGATTGCAGGCCAGCGCGGGGCCCCGCAGGGCGTGACGCTGCCGCCATTTGCACAGTTCTGGGAAGCGAACCAGATTATTGAGATGCCGGAGAGCGAACAGAATGCGCAGTTTGTTCGCTTCGCCGATTTCCGCCGCGACCCGGAGAACCATCCGCTGAAAACCGAGAGCGGGAAGATTGTGATCTACAGCGAGCGTATCGCCCAATTTAAGTATGCCGACTGTCCGGCGCATCCAACGTGGCTTGAGCCGGACGAGTGGCACGGTAATGCCCAGCCGGAACAGCTGCAGGTGTTATCGGCCCATCCTGCCCATCGCCTGCACAGCCAGCTTAACTATTCATCACTGCGCGAGCGGTATGCGGTTGCCGGGCGAGAGCCCGTGACCCTGAACAGCGCAGATGCGCGCGCGCGTGGGATCGTTGACGGTGACGTGGTTCGCGTCTGGAATCAGCGTGGCCAGGTGCTGGCAGGGGCGGTGGTGAGCGACGGGATTAAACCTGGCGTTATCTGCATTCACCAGGGGGCATGGCCAGACCTGGAGCCGAGCGAAGGCGGTATTTGTAAAAACGGTGCAGTAAACGTTCTGACCAAAGATCTCCCCAGCTCGAAGCTGGGGAATGGCTGCGCGGGGAACACGGCGCTGGCCTGGGTCGAGAAATATCAGGGACCCGAGCTTACGCTCACGGCGTTTGATCCGCCTGCCAGCTCATGATCCACGTTGGGTGCTGAGTGTCATCCTGCCAGGCGCTGTCTTCAATGCGAAAACCCTGTGCATGATAGAAATTCACCGCCCGGACATTTTTCTGGTAGACCTCCAGGCTTAAATACGGGAAGCGCTGTTGAACATGGTTCAGCAGCGCACGCCCAATCCCCCGACCAATAAAATCAGTTGAGACAAACAGCGCGCCTACAAACTGGGACTGCATGACGCTGATAAAGCCGCGCAGCATTCCATCCTCTTCCCATACCCAGGTTTCGGCGGCGGGCAGGTATACATCCCGCACCATACCTTCGTTCTCTTTCCAGTAGCTTGCGCTGATAAACGGGTGCGCCTCCGTGGTGCTTTCAAGCCACAGACTCAGGAGTGGCCCGGCATTATCACTTTCCCATTTGCGGATCATGGTGCCTCCCTGGATGACAGACGCAGCCGGTAACGTGGTCGTTGACCAGGCCACAGGCCTGCATAAAGGCGTAACAGATGGTGGAGCCGACAAATTTAAAGCCGCGTTTTTTCAGCGCTTTAGAGAGCTCATCCGACGCCGGGGTGGAGGCCGGGATTTCCGCGAGCGTGGCGGCCTGGGTAATTTGCGGCGTATTGTTCACAAACGTCCAGACAAATTCTGAGAACGGTTCTCCGTTTTGCTCCATCGCCAGATAAGCGCGCGCGTTACCAATGATGGCCTGGATCTTACCGCGATGGCGGATGATGCCTGCATCCTGGACCAGCCGTTCCACATCGTCCTCGGTCATGGCAGCGACGGCGACCGGATCGAACTGATGGAAGGCATTACGATAGTTTTCCCGTTTCTTAAGCACCGTAATCCATGACAAGCCCGCCTGTTGACCTTCCAGGCAGATCATCTCAAAAAGCTTTTTCCCTTCTGTCTCCGGTACGCCCCATTCCCGATCGTGATAGTCGATATAAAGCTGATCCTGGCTTACCCAACCGCAACGCTGCATCGGTTATCTCCCTTAATGAACGGTTATCGCAAAATTTTCATTCTGTCAGGCTTGACGTGTCTACTATAAAGACAATAGTTAATACAGGGCCATATGCCCGCAAAACTCTTCCTAAACAATGACAAATATCGCCGAATTCGGCTCTCTCTGGAGTCGCTTTGATGATGATAAAAAAAATCAGTGGTCGCCATGCTGTTTCTGGCCTGGCGGGGATTTCAGCCTGTCTGTTTTTTTGTAATACAGCATTTGCCTGGCAACAGGAATATATCGTTTCAGACGCCCAAAGTAATACGGCGGAACGCTATACATGGGATGCGGATCACCAACCGCGTTATGAGGATATTCTCGCCGAGCGGATTCAGTCCTCACAAAATGCCCCCGGACTTGCGCTGAGTTTACCGTCGGGTTCCACGCCGGCAGGGGCCATGAGCGTGGGCTGGAACATTCCGGTGTCAGGGCGTATCACGACCGGTCCGGTGATGGCGTGGCGTTATGACGGCACGGCACCGATGATGATCAACGAATTTGGTGACAGCGCGACGACGCAGGGGCTTACCGACCCACTCTGGCATGCCAGCGTCAGCACGCTCGGCTGGCGCGTGGATACACAGTACGGCGAGCTTCGCCCGTGGGCGCAGATAAGCTATAACCAGCAGTTTGGCGAAAACCAGTGGAAATCCCAGTTTGGGATGCCACAGACGCCGGCACCAACACAAAGCGGCAACTGGATGGATGTAACCGTCGGAACGGATATTCCGTTTAACACGCATATGGCGGCCTATGCGTCGTTAGCACAAGGGGAATACACCACCACGGGTGAGGAGTTTATGTACACCCTGGGCGTGAGCGCTAATTTTTAAGGTTGTTACTTTTTTAAACGTGCCGATAACATCCTGAATACAATAGCCGTGGGGGTTGTAGCGATAGCAGTCACTAACACGCTGTCGCTTCATTCCCTGGCAAGGTCATTCATTCCCGATTTATGGCATTTCATTCCATTCCTCCTGCATTTCATGCCGTTTTACCCCAGGCATATTAAGGTTTTGTTTATCGTTGCCCTCAGCGAATTCCCTTACTTTCTCTTGCAGGACAACTGCCATGAACACATCAACTTACAACCGTACGCGCTGGCTAACGCTTTTTGGCACCATCGTGACCCAGTTTGCGCTGGGGTCGGTCTATACCTGGAGCCTGTTTAACAGTGCGCTTTCCGATAAGCTTGGTGCACCGGTCAGCCAGGTGGCGTTCTCCTTCGGCTTGCTGAGCCTCGGGCTGGCGCTTTCATCTTCCGTCGCGGGAAAATTGCAGGAGCGATTCGGCGTGAAGCGGGTGACGATGGCATCCGGTATCCTGCTGGGCGTGGGCTTTTTCCTGACGGCGCATTCCAGCAACCTGATGATGCTGTGGCTGAACGCCGGGGTGCTGGTGGGACTTGCCGACGGTGCAGGTTATCTGCTGACCCTGTCAAACTGTGTGAAGTGGTTCCCGGAACGTAAAGGTTTAATCTCTGCATTTGCCATCGGGTCCTATGGCCTGGGGAGCCTCGGTTTTAAATTTATCGATTCCCACCTGCTTGCTTCCGTGGGGCTCGAAAAAACGTTCATGATCTGGGGCGCTATCGTTCTGGTCATGATCCTGTTCGGCGCCACGCTGATGAAAGATGCGCCGCAGCAGGAAGTGAAAACCGTTAACGGTGTGGTGGAGAATGATTTCACCCTCGCGCAGTCTATGCGTCAACCACAGTACTGGATGCTGGCGGTCATGTTCCTGACAGCCTGCATGAGCGGTCTGTATGTGATTGGGGTGGCGAAAGATATTGCTCAGGGAATGGTGAAACTGGATGCGGCAACAGCAGCGAATGCGGTCACCGTCATCTCCATTGCCAACCTCTCTGGCCGTCTGGTGCTCGGGATTCTGTCTGACAAAATTGCCCGAATCCGCGTGATTACCATCGGGCAGGTTGTCTCGCTGGTGGGGATGGCGGCGCTGCTGTTTGCCCCACTGAACGAAGCCACGTTCTTCGCCGCAATTGCCTGTGTGGCCTTTAATTTCGGCGGCACGATTACAGTCTTCCCGTCGCTGGTCAGTGAGTTCTTCGGCCTGAACAATCTGGCGAAAAACTATGGCGTTATCTATCTGGGCTTTGGCATCGGCAGTATCTGCGGCTCGTTAATCGCCTCGCTGTTCGGTGGGTTCTATGTGACCTTCTGCGTGATATTTGCTTTGCTGATAATCTCGCTGGCCTTGTCGACCACCATTCGCCAGCCGCAGCGTGAAGTCTTTAACGAAGCGCATGCCTGATTATCGCTAAGAGGCCTTTACGGCCTCTTTTTTATGGTCGTCCAAAGTATGCCTGGTCGTGTTATTTTGTAAAAAAATGCACCGATCACATTCTCTGCTGCCACTTTTCTCTCCCGCTGTGGTCTACTTAACGCGCTTGTAGACGTTTCTGATAACGGTTTCTTACGCACTTACTTACTCTGTCTGCTTTCTCATCGAGATTAAGCGGGTCTCTATACCCCTTTCCCCAGGGTTGTTTGCATGAAATACATTAGGTCTCTTACCCAGCAAAGATTGTGTCTGATGCTGGCTGTCTATATCGGTTTATTTCTGAATGGCGCGGTGTTGTTCAGAAGAGTGGAAGGTTATTTAGAACATCTCACCGTAAGAAATGGAATTTTTGCCGCAATTGAAGTGTTCGGTTCCGTTCTCGCCACATTCTTCCTGTTACGCCTGCTCTCACTCTTCGGCCGACGCACCTGGCAAATTTTGGCCTCACTGGTGGTAATTATTTCCGCCGCTGCCAGTTATTACATGACCTTTATGAATGTCGTTATTGGCTACGGCATCGTCGCGTCGGTAATGACAACGGATATCGACCTCTCGAAAGAGGTGGTCGGAAAAGGGTTTATCGTCTGGACGGTATTAACCTGCCTGATCCCGCTCTTCTTTATCTGGAGTAATACCTGCCGCTATACGTTGCTGCGCCAGCTCCGCACCCGTGGGCAGCGAATCAGGAATATCGCCGTCGTTGTGCTGGCGGCCTTGCTGGTATGGGCACCCATCCGCTTGATGGAAAAACAGCAAAAACGAATCGAAAAAGCGACGGGCGTGGATATGCCAAGCTATGGCGGCGTGGTAGCAAACTCCTACCTGCCATCAAACTGGATTTCAGCGCTGGGTCTTTATGCCTGGGCGCAGGCGGATGAATCAAGTGATGTGAAATCGCTCATCAACCCAATGAAAAAATTCAGTTACGAAGCGCCGGGTAACCAACTCGATGATACCTATGTTGTCTTTGTTATTGGTGAAACGACGCGCTGGGATCATATGGGCATCCTCGGTTATGACCGGGATACCACGCCAAAACTGGCGCAGGAAAAGAACCTGGTGGCTTACCGGGGGTATTCTTGCGATACCGCAACCAAGCTCTCTCTGCGTTGTATGTTTGTTCGTGAAGGCGGTGCCAGTGATAACCCACAGCGTACCCTGAAAGAGCAGAACGTATTTGCGGTACTCAAGCAGCTCGGTTTCAGCTCCGATTTATTCGCGATGCAAAGTGAGATGTGGTTCTACACCAACACGCTGGCGGACAACATCTCGTATCGCGAGCAGATTGGCGCCGAACCACGTAACCGCGGCAAGAACGTGGATGACATGTTGCTCCTTGAGGAGATGTCACAGTCCCTGAAGAGCCATCCGCAGGGTAAACATCTGGTTATCCTGCATACTAAAGGCTCCCATTACAGCTATTACCAGCGTTACACGCGTGATTTTGCGAAGTGGCAGCCGGAGTGTGTAGGCATCAATAAAGACTGCAGCAAGCAGGAACTGATCAATGCCTATGATAACTCGGTTCTGTATGTGGATACGTTCCTGAGCCGGGTGATTGACCAGCTTCGTGATAAGAAAGCGATTGTTATTTATGCGGCTGACCACGGAGAGTCAATCAACGAGAAAGAGCATTTGCACGGTACGCCGCGCAAGCTGGCACCGCCTGAGCAATTCCGTGTACCGATGATCATGTGGATGTCGGACAAGTACCTCGAAGACCCGGAGAAAGCGAAGATGTTTGCCCACCTGAAAAAAGAGGCAGACATGAAGGTGCCGCGTCGTCATGTTGAGCTGTACGACACCATTTTGGGTTGCCTGGGTTATACCTCTCCTGACGGCGGTATCAACGAAAATAACAACTGGTGCAAACTCCCTGATAGCAAGGCGAAAGCCGCGCAGTAACGCGTCTGGCGAGAATATCGCCAGTTGAAGGGCTTTTTTAATTTAAGGGATTGACGGGGGCGCACCTCAGCAGTAAGATGCGCTCCGCATTCGGCGAGTAGCGCAGCTTGGTAGCGCAACTGGTTTGGGACCAGTGGGTCGGAGGTTCGAATCCTCTCTCGCCGACCACATTTAAAGAAGGGCTAACCGCAAGGTTAGCCCTTTTTGCATTAGCAGCTTACTCATCCTGATTCACCAAAACGCACCTTATCCCGCCTTCTTCCTGTCTGTTAACGATTTTGTGACATAATCCATTGTATTTTTTTATATATAGATTGATCTTTTTTCGCGTTGCTTATGGATAACCTCAGCATTTTTCGCTGTGCGTTTTAACGTTCGCGGTATTTAGTGCTCAGATAATCACCGTTCTGCAAGAAAATTTACCCGATCTGAATAAAAGTTAATCACTGATTGTTGCGAAATATGAAGATAATTGTGCTGCAACATAGCGAGTAGCATAAATTTCCCTGCTGAAAACTGGCATACATAGTTTTTTTAATCTTTGTTTGCGGTTTCTCACACTCAGCGTAAATCCCCGTCACCTGTATTGACGTTTTCACATTCTGTTGACAGATTGTAGGGCATGAGGGGCATTTCAGGGACGATCTGCGCTGCAACTCAAACGCTCTTCTGAAAGGATTCTCCATCCCTTAAACGCCTTCGGGCATCACCGACCGGACCGGGTAAAAAATAAATAAAGGTCTGGCGGCGTAACACAACAAAGCAAAACATCACATTGGAGCAGAATAATGAGTATTTCCTTGAAGAAGTCAGGGATGCTGAAGCTTGGTCTGAGCCTGGTGGCTATGACCGTGGCAGCAAGCGTACAGGCAAAAACCCTGGTTTACTGTTCTGAAGGCTCGCCGGAAGGCTTTAACCCACAGCTCTTTACCTCTGGTACGACTTACGACGCAAGCTCTGTGCCTATCTATAACCGTCTGGTTGAATTCAAAACCGGTACCACGGAAGTGATCCCAGGTCTGGCGGAGAAGTGGGACGTCAGCGAAGACGGTAAGACCTATACCTTCCACCTGCGCCAGGGCGTGAAGTGGCAGGACAATAAAGAATTCAAACCAACGCGCGATTTTAACGCCGATGACGTTGTGTTCTCCTTCGACCGTCAGAAAAACGCTCAGAACCCGTATCACAAAGTGTCTGGCGGCAGCTATGAATACTTCGAAGGGATGGGCCTGCAGGACCTGATCGCTGAAGTGAAAAAAGTGGACGATAAAACCGTTCAGTTCGTGCTGACGCGTCCGGAAGCACCATTCCTGGCTGACCTGGCTATGGACTTCGCCTCTATTCTGTCTAAAGAGTACGCGGACAACATGCTGAAAGCCGGCACCCCGGAGAAAGTGGACCTGAACCCAATCGGTACCGGTCCGTTCCAGCTTCTGCAGTACCAGAAAGATTCCCGTATTCTGTATAAAGCCTTCCCGGGCTTCTGGGGCACCAAGCCGCAGATCGACCGTCTGGTCTTCTCCATCACGCCTGATGCTTCTGTGCGTTACGCAAAACTGCAGAAAAATGAATGCCAGGTCATGCCATACCCGAACCCGGCTGACATCGCGCGCATGAAGCAGGATAAAAACATCAACCTGCTGGAGCAGGCTGGTCTGAACGTGGGTTACCTCTCCTTCAACACCGAGAAGAAACCGTTTGATGACGTGAAAGTCCGTCAGGCGCTGACCTATGCAGTGAATAAAGAAGCGATCATTAAAGCGGTCTATCAGGGCGCGGGTGTTGCCGCCAAGAACCTGATCCCACCAACCATGTGGGGCTATAACGACGACGTTAAAGACTACACCTACGATCCTGAGAAAGCGAAAGCGCTGCTGAAAGAAGCAGGCCAGGAGAAAGGCTTTACCGTTGAGCTGTGGGCGATGCCAGTACAGCGTCCGTATAACCCGAACGCACGCCGTATGGCTGAAATGGTTCAGGCTGACTGGGCTAAAGTGGGCGTTCAGGCCAAGATTGTGACCTACGAGTGGGGCGAGTATCTGAAGCGTGCCAAAGCGGGTGAGCATCAGGCGGTGATGATGGGCTGGACCGGTGACAATGGGGATCCGGACAACTTCTTCGCTACCCTGTTCAGCTGTGCAGCTGCGAAAGACGGTTCTAACTACTCTCGCTGGTGCTACAAGCCGTTTGAAGACCTGATCCAGCCGGCGCGTGCGACCGACGATCACAACAAACGTATCGAGCTGTACAAACAGGCTCAGGTTGTGATGCACGATCAGGCTCCGGCTCTGATTGTGGCTCACTCCACCGTGTACGAACCAGTGCGTAAAGAAGTGAAGGGCTACGTGGTTGATCCACTGGGCAAACACCACTTCGAAAACGTCTCTGTTGAATAATAAGTAGGGTGTTCTCCCTCTCCTTCACGGAGAGGGCAGGGGTGAGGGCGTGCATGCATTCCCTCACCCTAATCCTCTCCTGAAGAGAGAGGGAATTTACATTTGTGAGCAATACAGACGTCACGCCAACTGGTTGTACGTCATCAGAGAGAATCCGGGTTATGTTGCAGTTCATCCTCCGACGTCTGGGACTTGTTATCCCCACGTTTATCGGTATCACCCTTCTCACTTTTGCCTTCGTCCATATGATCCCCGGCGACCCGGTAATGATTATGGCGGGCGAGCGTGGTATTTCACCTGAACGCCATGCACAGCTGCTGGCTGAGCTTGGCCTGAACAAACCACTGTGGCAGCAATACCTCAACTATATCTGGGGCGTGTTGCACGGTGATTTAGGGATTTCGCTGAAAAGCCGTCTTCCGGTGTGGGACGAGTTCGTGCCGCGTTTTAAAGCGACACTGGAGCTTGGTGTCTGCGCCATGATTTTCGCCACTGCGGTGGGTATCCCTGTTGGGGTCCTGGCTGCCGTGAAACGTGGCTCTATTTTCGACCATACGGCTGTTGGCCTGGCGCTGACGGGTTACTCCATGCCTATCTTCTGGTGGGGCATGATGCTGATCATGCTGGTCTCGGTGCAGCTAAACCTGACGCCGGTCTCCGGACGCGTCAGCGATATGGTCTTCCTGGATGATACGAATCCTCTGACCGGTTTCATGCTGATCGATACGGCTATCTGGGGCGAAGAGGGTAACTTCATTGATGCGGTGGCACATATGATCCTGCCTGCGATGGTGCTCGGCACCATTCCTCTGGCGGTTATCGTGCGTATGACCCGTTCTTCAATGCTGGAAGTGTTGGGTGAGGATTACATTCGCACCGCACGCGCCAAAGGTCTGACGCGTATGCGCGTCATTATCGTTCACGCCCTGCGTAACGCCATGCTGCCGGTGGTGACTGTTATTGGTCTGCAGGTGGGGACGTTGCTGGCGGGGGCGATCCTGACCGAAACCATCTTCTCCTGGCCGGGCCTCGGACGCTGGCTGATTGACGCACTGCAACGCCGTGATTATCCGGTAGTGCAGGGCGGGGTATTGCTGGTCGCGACGATGATTATTCTCGTCAACCTGCTGGTCGATTTGCTCTACGGCGTGGTGAACCCGCGTATTCGTCATAAGAAGTAAGGGGCCATCATGTCACACGTTTCTGAAAATAAAGTGGTTACTGCACCGGTTCCCATGACGCCGCTGCAGGAATTCTGGCACTACTTCAAGCGCAACAAAGGCGCGGTGGTGGGGCTGGTTTATGTCTCTGTCATGATCCTGATTGCGGTGTTTGCCAACGTGCTTGCACCGTATAACCCGGCGGATCAATTCCGTGATGCGTTGCTGGCACCGCCAGCATGGCAGGACGGCGGTAGCCTGTCGCACCTGCTGGGTACTGATGACGTGGGCCGCGATGTGCTGTCGCGTCTGATGTACGGTGCGCGTTTGTCGCTGCTGGTCGGCTGCCTGGTGGTCGTGTTGTCGCTGGTTATGGGGATCGTACTCGGTCTGGTTGCTGGCTACTTCGGCGGCATTATCGATAACATCATCATGCGTATCGTCGACATCATGCTAGCGCTGCCCAGCTTGCTGTTGGCGCTGGTACTGGTGGCGATTTTTGGTCCGTCGATCAGTAACGCCGCGCTGGCATTAACCTTCGTGGCGCTTCCCCACTATGTGCGACTCACGCGCGCGGCGGTGCTGGTGGAAGTAAACCGCGACTACGTAACGGCCTCCCGCGTGGCGGGTGCTGGCGCGATGCGTCAAATGTTCGTCAACATCTTCCCTAACTGCCTGGCGCCGCTGATTGTTCAGGCGTCGCTCGGTTTCTCTAACGCCATTCTTGATATGGCCGCTCTTGGCTTCCTGGGCATGGGTGCGCAGCCGCCAACACCGGAGTGGGGCACCATGCTCTCCGATGTGTTGCAGTTCGCCCAAAGCGCCTGGTGGGTTGTGACCTTTCCGGGTCTGGCAATCCTGCTGACGGTACTGGCATTTAACCTGATGGGTGATGGCCTGCGTGATGCACTTGACCCCAAACTGAAGCAGTAAGAGGCACGAGATGGCGTTATTAAATGTAGATAAATTATCGGTGCACTTCGGTGACGAAGGCACTCCGTTTCGCGCCGTGGACCGCATCAGCTACAGCGTAAATCAGGGCGAAGTGGTCGGCATTGTGGGTGAGTCGGGTTCCGGTAAGTCGGTCAGTTCACTGGCCATCATGGGGCTGATTGATTATCCCGGCCGTGTGATGGCCGAAAGTCTGGAGTTTAACGGTCAGGACCTGCAGCGTATCTCCGAAAAGCAGCGCCGCCAGCTGGTCGGTGCGGAAGTGGCGATGATCTTCCAGGACCCAATGACCAGCCTGAACCCTTGTTACACCGTGGGATTCCAGATTATGGAAGCCATCAAGGTGCACCAGGGCGGGAATAAGAAGACCCGGCGTCAGCGTGCGATCGATCTGCTGAATCAGGTTGGTATCCCTGACCCGGCATCGCGTCTGGACGTTTACCCGCACCAGCTCTCCGGTGGGATGAGCCAGCGTGTGATGATCGCCATGGCGATTGCCTGTCGGCCAAAACTGCTGATTGCGGATGAACCGACAACGGCACTGGACGTGACTATCCAGGCGCAGATCATCGAGCTGCTGCTGGAACTGCAGCAGAAAGAGAACATGGCGCTGGTGCTGATTACGCATGACCTGGCGCTGGTGGCCGAAGCGGCGCACAAAATTATCGTGATGTATGCAGGTCAGGTGGTCGAGACTGGCCATTCGCACGATATTTTCCGCGCGCCGCGTCACCCGTATACGCAGGCGCTTTTGCGTGCGCTGCCGGAGTTTGCCCAGGACAAAGCGCGCCTGGCATCACTTCCGGGCGTCGTACCGGGTAAATATGACCGACCGCAGGGCTGCCTGCTTAATCCGCGTTGTCCGTATGCTACAGACAAATGTCGTGCAGAAGAGCCAGAGCTCAATCTGCTTGCTGACGGTCGTCAGTCGAAATGCCACTACCCACTCGATGATGCCGGGAGGCCAACACTATGAGTACGCAACAGGCCACCACGCAACAACCGCTGTTGCAGGCTATCGACCTGAAAAAATACTATCCGGTGAAGAAGGGGCTGTTTGCGCCTGAACGCCTGGTGAAAGCGCTGGATGGCGTATCCTTTACCCTTGAACGCGGCAAAACGCTGGCGGTGGTCGGTGAGTCAGGCTGTGGCAAATCGACGCTGGGTCGTTTGCTGACGATGATTGAAGTCCCCACCGGCGGTGAACTCTATTATCAGGGACAGGACCTGCTCAAGCACGATCCACAGGCGCAGAAACTGCGCCGTCAGAAAATCCAGATTGTGTTCCAGAACCCGTACGGATCGTTGAATCCGCGTAAAAAAGTGGGACAGATTCTGGAAGAGCCCCTGCTGATTAACAGCAATCTGAACAAAGAGCAGCGTCGTGAAAAAGCGCTGGCGATGATGGCGAAAGTGGGCCTGAAGACCGAGCATTACGATCGTTATCCGCATATGTTCTCTGGCGGCCAGCGCCAGCGTATCGCGATTGCGCGTGGTTTGATGCTCGACCCTGACGTGGTCATCGCCGATGAGCCGGTATCTGCCCTCGACGTTTCTGTGCGTGCGCAGGTGTTGAACCTGATGATGGATCTGCAGCAGGACATGGGGCTGTCGTACGTGTTTATTTCGCACGACCTGTCGGTTGTGGAGCACATTGCCGACGAAGTGATGGTGATGTATCTGGGGCGCTGCGTGGAGAAGGGGACAAAAGAGCAGATCTTTACTCATCCTCGTCACCCGTACACCCAGGCGCTGCTGTCTGCGACCCCGCGTCTGAACCCTGACGATCGTCGTGAGCGTATCAAACTGACGGGTGAATTGCCCAGCCCGCTGAATCCGCCTCCAGGCTGTGCATTCAACGCCCGCTGCAGTCGCCGCTTTGGCCCGTGCACCCAGTTGCAGCCACAGCTCAAGGATTATGGCGGTCAGCTGGTTGCCTGCTTCGCGGTCGATCAGGATGAGAATGGCGAAAAGCCGATGGCGTAATCCATCAATAAAAAAACCGGCGCTAAGCCGGTTTTTTTATGTCTGCGTGATTACTTGCGCAGACGGATCTGGTCGACAGCGTGTTTCTCACTCTTGGTGAGGATCAGGCTGGCGCGCTCACGTGTGGGCAGAATGTTCTCTTTCAGGTTCACGTAGTTGATCTCATTCCACAGCCCTCGCGCCACATTAATGGCTTCTTCTTCAGAAAGCTGGGCGTAGTGGTGGAAATAGGAGTCAGGATCGGTGAACGCGCCTTCACGGAACTTCAGGAAGCGGTTGATATACCAGTTCTGCAGCAGGTCTTCCGGCGCATCGACATAAATAGAGAAATCGACGAAGTCAGAGACAAACACATGATGGGGATCGTGAGGATAATCCATCCCGCTTTGCAGGACGTTTAACCCTTCGAGGATCAGGATATCCGGCTGAACCACCGTTTTGTCTCCACCCGGGATGCGATCGTAGATCAGGTGCGAATAGACCGGAGCCGTCACGTTAGGCGCGCCCGATTTCAGGTCAGAGACAAACTTCACCAGACGGTGCATATCATAAGAGAGCGGGAAGCCCTTCTTCTTCATAAGCCCACGTTCCTTTAACACCTCATTCGGGTGCAGGAAACCGTCAGTGGTGATGAGCTCCACGCTGCGGTGCTCTGGCCAGCGGCTCAGTAACGCCTGCAATACGCGTGCGGTGGTGCTTTTACCGACGGCCACGCTGCCTGCAATGCTGATGATATAAGGAATGCGTTGGCCGTTCGTCCCGAGGAACTGCTCCAGCACCGCCTGACGGCGCAGGTTGGAGCTGATATAGAAGTTAAGCAAGCGCGAGAGTGGTAAATAGATTTCTGCCACTTCTTCCAGCGACAGATCTTCGTTTATCCCCTTTAACCGTGCGATTTCGCCTTCCGTCAGCGTCATCGGGACGGAGTCACGCAGTGCAGCCCACTGGCTACGGTTAAACTGAAGATAAGGTGTCATTAACGTTTGCTCTTTTTTGCTCATAAGCATGCTTCAGTGAGCCAGCACAACACAGCGCGTCCGGGCTCAACATAGTTAATTTTGGACAATGGGCAGGAGGTTAACACCAGATGACAGGAATAATAAGAAAAAATATGGGGAAGCGATGCTTTACGCGGGAGTCATCACGATACGGTATAAGTGGTGTAAATCGGGCGCTGATGTTGAATTTTTGACCTTGAGTGGATGAATTTACAGCGGTTAACCCTGGTTTCGAATAAAATGTGAGCGAAAGAACGTTTTATGCAATTTTTTAGTTGCATGACTGCGCATGTCTCCATAGAATGCGCGCTACTTGATGCCGACTTAGCTCAGTAGGTAGAGCAACTGACTTGTAATCAGTAGGTCACCAGTTCGATTCCGGTAGTCGGCACCATCAAGTCCGGTGGGGTTCCCGAGCGGCCAAAGGGAGCAGACTGTAAATCTGCCGTCACAGACTTCGAAGGTTCGAATCCTTCCCCCACCACCACTTTCTGGCAGCGTTAAGCCGCCGGAGCTGGTTTGAAAATTGAATCAGCTCGAACCTAAAAAGAGAGAAATCTCTTTTTTTGTTACAGAAAGAACTGGGTAGCCGAGTTTCAGGATGCGGGCATCGTATAATGGCTATTACCTCAGCCTTCCAAGCTGATGATGCGGGTTCGATTCCCGCTGCCCGCTCCAATACGTGCTGATATGGCTCAGTTGGTAGAGCGCACCCTTGGTAAGGGTGAGGTCCCCAGTTCGACTCTGGGTATCAGCACCACTTCACTTCTCCTTCCCGTTTCTCTCTGTTTCAATTTTACTGTATTCAACAATTCAGGCATTTCGCCTGGTTGATGTGGTGATATCACCGATTTATCCGTGTCTTAGAGGGACAATCGATGTCTAAAGAAAAGTTTGAACGTACAAAACCGCACGTTAACGTCGGTACTATCGGCCACGTTGACCATGGTAAAACAACGCTGACCGCTGCAATCACTACCGTTCTGGCTAAAACCTACGGTGGTTCTGCTCGTGCATTCGACCAGATCGATAACGCACCAGAAGAAAAAGCTCGTGGTATCACCATCAACACCTCTCACGTTGAGTACGACACCCCGACTCGCCACTACGCACACGTAGACTGCCCAGGCCACGCCGACTATGTTAAAAACATGATCACCGGTGCTGCGCAGATGGACGGCGCGATCCTGGTTGTTGCTGCGACTGACGGCCCAATGCCTCAGACCCGTGAGCACATCCTGCTGGGTCGTCAGGTAGGCGTTCCTTACATCATCGTGTTCCTGAACAAATGTGACATGGTTGATGACGAAGAGCTGCTGGAACTGGTAGAGATGGAAGTTCGTGAACTGCTGTCTCAGTACGATTTCCCAGGCGACGACACCCCAATCGTTCGTGGTTCCGCGCTGAAAGCGCTGGAAGGCGACGCTGAGTGGGAAGCGAAAATCATCGAACTGGCTGGCTTCCTGGATTCTTACATCCCAGAACCAGAGCGTGCGATTGATAAGCCGTTCCTGCTGCCAATCGAAGACGTATTCTCCATCTCCGGTCGTGGTACCGTTGTTACCGGTCGTGTTGAGCGCGGTA
>NZ_JBDKEE010000079.1:0-2348 GCF_051130085.1 Enterobacter sp. PTB | reverse complement strand
CGTCAGCCTGCCTGTAAACTAAATTTTACTCTACGTCCTCAACGAGGCGCTTACCTTCAGTATCAGTACTCACGGAATGACCCTGCAAAGACTGATTGAGTGTGCTGCGGGTATCCGGATGTCTTCTCGCGCTGTCAGATTAGAGCCGGAAGATTTGAAATCCCTGTCTCTCCCATGCATTCTCCACTGGAATATGAATCATTTCGTCGTGCTCCACAAGGTCCGCGGGAACAAGCTGACAGTGCATGATCCCGACAAAGGGAAAATCACCCTCTCCCTGCAGGAGGCAGGAAAACACTTCACCGGGGTGGCGCTGGAGCTGATGCCAGCCAGCGATTTCACAACCAGAGACGAAAGAAAAAAAATTCGCCTGCGCCAGCTCACAGGTCAGACGGCCGGCCTGCTTCCTGCAATGTCATATATTATCATTTTTGCACTGGCACTGGAGCTCTTAACGCTGGGAAGTCCTCTTCTCAACCAATTAGTAATTGATGAGGTACTGGTTGATGCCGATCGAGGCCTTTTAAGCGTCATCATTATTGCCCTGATACTGCTTTCTCTGACACAGATGTTGCTGTCGCTGGCCCGTCAGTGGGCCAGTATAACCCTTTCGGTCAATTTTAATATGCAGTGGACGGCCAGAGTATTTCATCATCTGGTCCGGCTCCCCCTGTCATGGTTTGATGCGCGCAGCAAGGGGAGTATTAATGCCCGGTTTGATGCGGTAGACACCATCCAGCAGGCGCTGACTACGCAGGTTCTGGAGGGGATCCTGGATGTACTGCTTGTAGTAACCGCATTAAGCATGATGTTGCTGTACAGCCCAGAGATGACATTGATAGCAATACTGGCCGCCTTCATCTACGGTGTACTGAGAGCGTTGTGGTATCCATCCCTGCGACAATCAGCGGAGGATGCATGGGATGCCAGTGTCAGAGAATCAGGCCATTTTCTTGAAACCCTTAACGGGATCCTGAGCCTGAGAATCAACGGCGTTACTGCACACCGTGAAGCAGCATGGCTGAACCTTAATGTCGCCCGCAGGAATACGCAGTTACGCCAGAGCCGCCTGCTGATGTGCTATGACATTGCGCATACTCTGTCCGGCAGTATGGTATCGGTGGCAATCTTGTGGAAAGGAGCGGATGAAGTGCTGAACGGGACCTTTACCGTCGGTATGCTTGTTGCCTATTTGTCTTACCAGATGCGTTTTTCTTCCAGTATCAGCAGCCTGACAGACAAGTTTTTTGCCTGGCGTATGCTCGATGTTTATAACGAGCGTCTGGCTGACATTATGCTCACCCCGACAGAAGGCCATCAGCCACCACCCGCTCAGGAATATGGCAGCCCATTAACCATGCAATCGGCTTTTCGAGACAGTGCCACCGAAAATTCAGCCCTCCCGCTGACACTAACGCATATCATTTTCAGCCATAAAGGCAGCAATAAGCCATTGCTCCACGGGATATCGCTGACGCTTCATCCTGGCGAAGTCGTCGCCATCACTGGCAAATCCGGATGCGGTAAATCGACGCTGGTAAAGCTTATTCTGGGGATTTATATTCCAGATGAAGGAACGATCAGAACATTTGGCATTCCACATTCACACCCGGATTACTACCGGATGCGCCGGCGCATTGGTACCGTCTTGCAGGATGATCATCTTTTCCGTGGTTCCATTGCCGATAACATCATCTTTTTCAGTGATGACCGAAACACTGAACGAATGATTCAGTGTGCCCGCCTTGCCCAGATTGACAGTGATGTCATGGCAATGCCAATGGGATATCAGACATTAATAGGTGAAACCGGCGGAGGGCTTTCCGGAGGCCAGAAACAGCGTATTCTGCTGGCAAGAGCACTGTACAAGAAACCGGGATTTTTGTTACTGGACGAAGCGACGAGTCATCTTGATGTTGAGTGTGAAATACAGATAAGTCAGACGCTACGCAAGCTGGGTCTGCCTGTTCTTCTTATTGCCCATCGTCCGGAAACCATAGCATCTGCAGACAGGGTTCTTTATCTGTCTGAAGGGGCCTTAACGGAACTGCGGCACCCGTGCATAATCGAAGAGGGGGATGAGATCTATTCATCTTAATGAAGGAGTGGGACAAAAATTACCTCAATGTAAAATGCCGGTACCCCGCTAAACTCCAAACCACCCCCTGATTCAGAAGGGGGTAACCAGCTGGATCACTTTAGAGGAGTTTTGGCTGAGTAACCATATCCTGCTATGTGCGCGGTCAGAACCTACATGGTTATTATCTTGTTAACTTAATTACTTAATAAGATTCGTAAGCGGCTCATATAGACCGTCTATCGGTAGACCTCCGGTTCCGGGAAAATAA
>NZ_JBDKEE010000078.1:0-2472 GCF_051130085.1 Enterobacter sp. PTB | reverse complement strand
CGTAAGCGGCTCATATAGACCGTCTATCGGTAGACCTCCGGTTCCGGGAAAATAATGTCCATCATTTATGAACTGCGCCCCAGATCTTGGACAACTTATGCAGCCTGACTCAGTCGATATTGTACCGGGCTAAGACCGCCAAGTTTTTCCTTTATCCTCAATTGGTTATAATATTCAATGTAACCGATGATGTCTCTCTTTAAGTCATCCACATTTTTATATTCATTGAGGTAATAACATTCTGATTTCAATGTTCCAAAAAAGCTCTCTATAACCGCATTATCAAGGCAATTTCCCCGGCGAGACATACTCTGAACGATACCGCTATCCTTTAACCATCGCTGCCACCGTGACATCTGATATTGCCAGCCTTGATCGCTGTGCAGTATTGGGTGTTCATCTTTCGACAACTGTTTCAGCGCATCCGTAAGCATAGTCTGCACCATTGAAGGTAAAGGGCGAGTGGCGAGGTTATAGGCAATTATTTCGCCATTATAAAGATCCATGATGGGCGACAAATACAGCTTCTTGCCATTCACTTTAAATTCAGTGACATCTGTAACCCACTTCTCGTTGGGGCGTTCTGCTTCAAACTGGCGTTTCAGAAGATTATCGCAAATTCGTCCTTGTTCTCCTTTATATGAACGGTACTTTTTGACGCGGATCAGGCTGCTAATACCCAGCTCCTTCATAAGTTTTCTGACGGTTTTGCCATTAAGTAAAACCCCCTCGTTACGACATGCCAGCCTGATGCGTCTGTAACCATAGCGGCCTTTGTGCTGGTGATAAATTTTCAGCACAAGCGCTCTGGCAGACTGGTATCGGTCCGGAGCCGCAAGACGTTTGACATGATAGTAAAATGTGCTCCGCGGCAGCCCGGCAACCATTAGCAATCGGGACAATGTCCATTCCTGCCTTAGTTCATTCACAATGCTCACTTTTTCCTGGACGTTGAGCATGTTTTCTGATGAACCAAGGCCTTCAGCTTTTTTAAGTAGGCATTCTCGACCCTGAGTTGTTCAAGTTCCTCTCGCTCAACATCGGTTAATGCTGGCAGTGGTGGGGCTGGACTGACGCTTTTATCTGGCACAGGGATGATCTTTTTATTTTTTCGGGTGAAAGCATCCTCGCCATGTTTTCTATATTTTTCAAGCCAGGTACATACAGTACCAAAGGCTGGTATCCCATGTTTAACCGCAGTTTCACGAACAGAGAAGCAATCATCCACGACTTCTTTTACTACCATAAGTTTGAAATCAGCAGAGTAGCGCCCCTTTTTACCCGTAAGTACGCCTATCCCATGCTCCCGGTAAGCATAAGCCCATTTTCTTACCGTACAGGGGCTGATGTCGTACATTCTGGCTACAAATTTCAGACTCAACTCATCTTCAAGGTACTTCTCTGATACTTCCTTTTTGAATTCCAATGAAAATTTTGCCATGCGCCCTCAGTTTTTGATCTGGTGTCTAACTTTTGGGGCGCACTACATTTATAATGGACATTATCGCTATGAAATATCGGACTCTGCTTTTCGACGCACTGCGCCTACATTTTGATGAACGCCTGTCCAGACTTGACGTCGGCCGGCGGCTTGGAATCCCCAAAAGTACTATCTGCGAGCTCTTTGTTCGCTTCAAAAAGCTGGGTATTAGCTGGCCGCTGTCTGACAGCATGACTCCCGATAAGCTCGCGTCACTGCTCTATCCTGCGCGTATCGCGGTAGACATAATCGAGAACCCTCATATCCCAGAGGCTGCTTTGGTGGAAGAGCCCGTTGCGCGCAAGCGGCCACGCCGCCCGAATTTTCCACATGAGTTTAAAATCGCTCTGGTCGAAAAATCACTGCAACCCGGTACCAATGTGGCTCAACTGGCTCGGGAACACGGCATTAACGATAACCTGTTGTTTAACTGGCGTAACCTTTATAAGCGAGGGCTGCTGCGGTACCGGAATGACGACACATTACTCCTGCCGGTTACTCTGGCTGAAACCACTGTGCCTGCTGAGACATCGGCCCCAGTTATGCCGCAATCTGCAGCTGGAGAGCCCTGCTGTGAACTGGAACTTCCCTACGGAATACTGCGTATCCGGGGGGCGTTGACACCCGAACTTCTGCGTATGCTAATAGGCGAAATGAAGGCGGGTGCACAATGAGCATGTTGCCGGCGGGAACACGCATCTGGATCGTGGCAGGCATCACCGATATGCGCAACGGGTTCAACGGTCTGGCCTCAAAGGTGCAGAATGCACTGAACGATAATCCGTTCTCCGGGCAGGTCTTCATCTTCCGCGGGCGTCGGGGTGATATGCTCAAGTTGCTGTGGGCTGATGCCGATGGTCTGTGCCTGTTCACTAAACGGCTTGAGCGTGGACGCTTCGTCTGGCCGGTGACCCGTGACGGCAAAGTCCACCTGACACCGGCACAGTTATCCATGTTGCTGGAGGGCATTAACTGGAAACATCCGCAAAGAA
>NZ_JBDKEE010000077.1:0-2482 GCF_051130085.1 Enterobacter sp. PTB | reverse complement strand
TGTAAGCGTAAAGCCACTGCCGCCTGTGATTCTGGTCCCGGGATCGTTAGGTTAGAGCTCCTTCTAAACCAGATGGAGCTCTATTCATGGAAAGTATTGCCGACTGGCGAACTGAATCACGCACGGTCTATTCCAACGACTTCAAACTTCGTATCGTTGAACTGGCTTCTCATCCCGATGCCAACGTCGCAAAAATAGCGAGAGAAAATGGTGTTGCTCACAATCTCATTTTTAAATGGCTGCGTATGTGGCAGAACGAGGGCCGGGTGTCACGTCGCCTGCCGGCGACCATCGTTCCACCTTCAGGCCCGTCATTGCTACCCGTCGAGATCATGCCGGACCCCGCTGTATCAGATACCGCCTCCGGGCTGTGTCCGCTGAATGCGTCTTCCTGTTGCGTGGAGTTCCGCCACGGCAAAATAACGCTTGAGAACCCGTCACCAGAGTTGCTGGCCGTGCTACTCCGCGAGCTGACCGGGAGAGGCCAATGATATCCCTCCCGTCAGGCACCCGTATCTGGCTGGTTGCCGGCGTCACGGATATGCGTAAATCGTTCAATGGTCTGGGCGAGCTGGTACAGCATGCCCTTGATGAAAGTCCGTTCTCCGGCCACCTGTTTATCTTCCGTGGCCGCAAAGGTGACACGATGAAGATCCTCTGGGCAGATGCTGATGGCCTGTGTCTGTTTACCAAACGGCTGGAAGAAGGCCAGTTCATCTGGCCTGCCGTTCGTGACGGTAAAATCGCTATCACCCGCACACAACTCGCCATGCTCCTCGATAAACTGGACTGGCGTCAGCCCAGGACATCCCGCTCCAACGCGCTAAGCATGTTGTAAATTAAATCATCCCGTTGCTATAACAGCGGGCATGAAACAGGACTATCTCGCCCGCATCAACGCGCTGGAAAACGAGCTTCGCCAGAAAGACAGTCAACTGAGCCTCGTTGCAGAGACTGAGTCGTTCCTGCGTTCGGCGCTGGCCCGCGCAGAAGAGAAAATAGAGAATGAAGAGCGAGAAATAGAGCATCTGCGGGCGCAGATAGAAAAACTGCGGCGGATGCTGTTCGGTACCCGCTCAGAAAAACTTCGCCGACAGGTTGAAGAAGCCGAAGCCCTGCTGAAACAGCAGGAGCAGCAAAGCGATCGTTACAACGGCCGGGATAACGATCCGCAGGTTCCGCGCCAGCTTCGCCAGTCGCGCCACCGCCGACCTCTACCAGAACATCTTCCCCGCGAAATAAACAGGCTTGAGCCAGCCGAAACCTGCTGTCCTGGTTGCGGTAGTGATATGGACTATCTCAGTGAAGTCAGCGCAGAGCAGCTGGAACTGGTCTCCAGCGCCCTGAAAGTGATCCGCACGGTCAGGGTGAAAAAGACCTGTACCCGATGTGACTGCATCGTTGAAGCGCCTGCGCCATCACGCCCCATCGAACGAGGTATCGCCGGGCCGGGTCTGCTGGCCCGCGTGTTAACGGCCAAATACTGCGAACACCTGCCGCTATATCGCCAGTGCGAAATCTTCGCCCGTCAGGGCGTGGATCTGAGCCGGGCTTTGCTCTCCAACTGGGTGGATGCCTGTTGTCGGTTAATGGTCCCGCTGGATGAGGCCCTTTACCACTACGTGATGGACTGCCGAAAACTGCATACGGATGATACCCCGGTGCCGGTACTGGCACCGGGCAGAAAGAAGACGAAAACCGGGCGCATCTGGACATATGTACGCGATGACAGGAATGCCGCTTCATCAGATCCGCCAGCGGCATGGTTCGCCTTCTCGCCGGATCGGCAGGGTAAGCATCCTCAACAACATCTTCGGCACTATCATGGTGTGCTGCAGGCGGACGCCTTCGCAGGCTACGATCGGTTGTTCAGCGCAGAGCGTGAGGGCGGTCCGTTAACAGAAGCGGCCTGCTGGGCCCACGCGCGCAGAAAAATCCACGACGTCTATATAAGTACTCAAACGGCCACAGCAGAGGAAGCGCTGAAACGAATCGGTGAGCTGTACGCTATCGAGGAAGCCATACGCGGACTCCCGGCAGCAGAGCGTCTGGCAACCAGGCAATCCCAAAGCAAACCGCTGCTGGCCTCCCTGCATGGCTGGCTGGTAGAGAAAAGCGCGACGCTGTCGAAAAAATCCCGGTTGGGCGAGGCGTTCGCTTATGCCCTGAACCAGTGGAGCGCGCTGTGCTACTACTGTGGTGATGGCCTTGCAGAGCCGGATAACAACGCCGCCGAACGGGCACTGCGTGCCGTCTGCCTTGGTAAGAAAAATTATATCTTCTTCGGCAGCGACCACGGAGGTGAGCGTGGAGCACTGCTGTACGGTCTGATCGGGACGTGCAGGCTCAATGGCATCGATCCGGAAGCTTATCTTCGCCATATCCTGAGCGTACTGCCGGAATGGCCTTCCAATAAAGTGGCTGAGCTACTGCCCTGGAACATAGATCTCACCGTCAATACGGCGCTCGCTTAACGCTTACG
>NZ_JBDKEE010000076.1:0-2524 GCF_051130085.1 Enterobacter sp. PTB | reverse complement strand
ACCCGCAGTCCGCACAGTCGGTGTCGGTGACCCTGCACAACAGCGGAAACGAGGTGTACCTGGTGCAGACGCAGGTGACGGACTGGGAGACCAACAAACCGTCCCCGCTGTTCACCGTGCAGCCACCGCTGTTTCGCGTCGAGGGGATGAGTAACGGCACCATGCGCGTGGCGCGCACGGGAGGCGACCTGCCGCAGGACAGGGAGTCGGTGTTTCACTTCCGGGTGAATGCCATTCCGTCCGGTAAGGCGCCGGTTCAGGGTGGTGCATCGCTGTCCATTGCGCTGGGGATGGGCATCAAGCTGTTCTACCGCCCTGACGGGCTGGCGATGACCCCGGGGCAGGCTTACGACAAACTGACCTTCAGCTGGCAGGGCGGTGAAGTGACGGTGAAAAACCCGACGCCGTACTACCTGACGTTTGCCAGCCTGTCGCTGGGTGGCGAGGTGGTCAACCTGGACAAGTCGCCGTCGATGCTGGCTCCGTTCTCTGAAACGCACTATGCCGGTGCCGGCCATGACAGCCGGGCGGAGTGGGTGCTGATTACAGATTACGGCGGTAACAGCGACACGTATCACGCGCAGATCAAGTGACGGGTGAGAGGGGGCGGTGAAACGCCCCGCAAAAATGCAGCAGGCACCAGAGACAGACGTAAGCAGTGAAAGTGCACATAAGAAATAAAAACAGGCACAGGCAGTAAAAAAATAAACGAAAAAAGAAAGCAAAAAAAAGAAAGCAGAAAAAGCAAAAAAAAGAAAAAGAATAACCAGAAAATAAGCAGTCAGAAACAAAAAAGAAGAACCGGAAAAAGAGCCAGAACGAACCGGGAAAATAAAAAATAACAGAAGCAAAAAAAAGAAAAAATAAAAAAACAAGAGAAAAGAGAAAAGCAAAGGTCTGCCGGCAGGGCGAATGTCAGTAAAAACAACACCACACCGCCCCGCATAAAGGACGCGGCACAGTCGCCGACAGGCTGATGAACGCAGCCCGGCAGTGATTTCCGGGCCGGTAAGTGACTCAGTGATATTTCTGCACCCGTGCGGAGCGGTTCCCCGCGCCGGTGTGCTGGTCCGAACTTTATTTGGGGGCGGCAATAAACCTTAATCAGCCGGTGACCGGTGACCGGTGACGGAAGGCGAGTATTTGCCGGCGGTAGCGTGGGTGACATCAGCCCCCGCAACACCCGCGCGGAGCGGGGCAAGAAATAATGAAAATAATGCATGGAGAATGGCGTGTGAAAAATATCTTCTCAGTGTTTCCTGATTATCCGGAGGCGGTCTGCCGGACGGCGGGGTATATCCGGCGATTCGCCGCCCCGGGTCTGCTGGCCCTGCTGTGTGCGGCGCCGCCCGCTCAGGCGGCCCGTGACGTGCTGAAGGGCACGTACTTTGAGACCACGCGCCTGATTTACCCGGAAGGGGCCATGCAGGGGAAAAGCATCGTTCTGAACAACAACAGCGACGGTGAGTTTCTGCTGCAGTCCTACATCAGTCCGCGGGATGCGGCAACCGGCCTGCCGGGTGAGCCGACCCGGGACTTCCTGGTGACCCCGCCGCTGGTACGCCTGGGCGCACACCAGACCCGCACGCTGCGCGTGCTGCGCACCGGCGGGGATTTTCCGGCGGACCGGGAATCCGTGTTCTTTCTGACCGCCCGCCTTATCCCGGGCGAGGACGCCCCGGGCGGGAAGCCGAAGGCGCAGACTGGCGTGGTGATGAAGTCTGTGTCTGCCCTGTCCGTCAAGGTCTTCTGGCGTCCGGCCGGACTGGATAAGCCGAATGCAGTGGAAGACGCTGCCGGCAAACTGAAGGCGGCCGTTCGCGGTGACACGCTGACGCTCACCAATCCGACGCCGTACTGGATCACCTTCCGCAGCCTCACTATTGGCGGGGTGGATATGTCGTCGGCGGAGCTGGTTCACATGGTGCCGCCGCTCGGCAGTCAGCAGTGGACGGTGCCGAAGGGCGCGAAACGCGCCGGCGGCGTTATTCCGCTGACGTGGACAGCCATCAAAGAGAACGGCTTTGACACGCAGCCATTTTTAAATCCCGCACCGGTCATGGCTGACGCCGCCGGGCAGACAACACCATAACAGGCGATAACACTGTGAAAGCACTCTTGTCCACATCCTCCCACTCCGGTACTCACGGCGCCCGTGCGCCGGTCGCGCCCCTGCGCGCGCGTCGCCATGACGCCTGTGCGCGGCGTCGCCGTCCGTACCCGGGTGTCGATCGCCGTCTCTCCCCGGTCTGCCTGCAGGTGCTGATGGCCCTGCTGGGCGGGGGAAGTCTGACCGCGCAGGCCGGTGACTACTTTGACCCGGCGCTGCTGAATCTGGGCGGCGGGCAGCAGGTTGACCTGAGCCAGTTTGAACGCCCTGGCGGTCAGGCGGAAGGGACCTACAGCGTCGACATCTACGCCAATAACGAGTTCATGGGCACGCACAGCGTGAAGTTCGTGCATGACAGTGAGGGCAACCTGCAGCCGGTCATCACCCCTTCAGATCTCGATGGCTGGGGTGTGA
>NZ_JBDKEE010000075.1:0-2607 GCF_051130085.1 Enterobacter sp. PTB | reverse complement strand
TGACCAGAGCCCTGCCTGGACATCCACTCTCAAGACGAACGGGAGTCTGTTATGCAGTTCAGTCACTGTCATTTCCCGCCGTGGATCAACTCATCCAGCATTTAATGCGAATGACACGCTGATCAAGATTATGCATGTATGGTAATCGCGAATCGCGGTGGTTGGCCCTCGATTCACTGGGGGGCATCCTGCATTGCAACACGTTATTCAACCTCATCTTAATGCGCAGGATTTCCTGTCTCTGGGCGTTCAGTTCTCAACTTCAGCCAACATCTGTTACTGATGCCTTGCAGGTGCTATCAGTCCATGATGCAATCGGCGGTGCCTATTAGTAGGCTGTGGCGCGGGCTCCTGCTGTGCTTTTTCCATCGCTGCGTTTTTGTCTTCCATGTACTGCGAGTTTTCGGGGTTGATCACGGGACCTGGCCCAAATACAAGCGGTGGTTGTGTTGGAGCGGCTGTGCTAACGCTGTTCGTTGAATCTGCTGCAATAGCGGAGACGGCATATAGTGATGCTATCAGAGTGGCGAGTAATTTGGGTAATTGACGCATAGCGTTGTCTGTTTTATGGGGATCAGCCGATAGCATCCTGCCGGGAGCGGTGCGATATCAATTGCCAGGCGTGTTGCTGTTATTTCATTACCCACGAGGTTTGCCAACCATTGCAGAGCTGTATTCATCGTGGAGATTGCCCGATATCAACGCCAGTTCTCCGCGTTGTATCAGCATGATATAGCGCCATTTGCAGAACGTATCAGTCATTCCCGTTTCCGACATTGCCTGTCCGATAGCGTGAGCCAGTCTGGTTGGCTGCTCCCCGACAATCGATAACAGCCGGGTGTCGAAATACTCGATCGGACGTTCTGTCAGTCGGTTATTTTCGATAATGCGTATGCCAACGCCCTGGCCGCGCAGTTTGACCCACTCATCGGCCAGTTGGAGGCGAAGAGCTGGTGTCGCAGTCTGGCGCTCAGCAAAACGTAACTTAAGTTGCCCGACGGGGATCTGTGCAATTGCAGCGTGCGTCTGTCCGTCAGGATTATTCATATCGCGGGTATCGACCAGAACCTCCGTCACCCTGACGGTGTCATCCCGTAGCCACCAGTAAATACGGCGGCGAAGCAGTTGTTCGACGGGATGCGTCCCCGACCAGATGACGATTTCATCCGTTCCTTCCCCCAGGGAGCGCAGTTGCTGATGGACGCCCTGAAAAACGGTTGTCCAGTCCCTTCCGGCATCACCACAAGTCAGAGTAAAGAAATCATGCCAGAAAGCGATGCGCTGAAGCGGAGATGCAGCATCGACATCCGTTAATGGACCGATACTGCAGTCGTCGGCAATATCCCTGATATCGGTGTCAAACAGCGATTCGAGCTGTATCAGGGCCGAGCCACTCTGGCATACATGTCGGATATGAGTCTTCATTTGGCGTTCCTCCGAAATCGTGTTGTTGTGTGCCAGAGTAAAATCATCAAACGAGCCTTCACCTGGCCGTTGCTCGCGCTGGTGGCTACAGAGTCTGATGCCACGGGGCGTTATACTGGCAAATCACGACATTATCGTCAAAGCGCACCGGGGTCTGCACCGGATACCATGGAAATACCGACCTGGTGATACGACGAAATCGCAGGAGCATCTCACCAGGGGGCGCAGC
The DNA here is from genome assembly GCF_051130085.1 of Enterobacter sp. PTB. Lineage (NCBI taxonomy): Bacteria > Pseudomonadati > Pseudomonadota > Gammaproteobacteria > Enterobacterales > Enterobacteriaceae > Enterobacter > Enterobacter sp. PTB. Next base: position 953 of record NZ_JBDKEE010000075.1, on the reverse strand, counting down.
AACATAAAAAATGCCCGCAGCTACACGGGCAAAGGGAAAAGTTGAAGTAATAATCATCAGGATGCGATTGTCTTAACGTCGCCTTTTAACCGTCAGCACGGGTCTGGCGATTGTCAAATTCTGCTCAAACAGCAAGCTACCGTTATCGCTGAGCAGCCACCTGGCGCTCCCGGTTTCGCGATAGCACGATGTTTTCATCTTTTGCATCAATCTTTTACCCACCGCACAGTTAACAAAAAATCACAGGTCATACCTGTTGATTAAGTTTAAATTCAGTTAACAATAATAAACATTAGATAAACAAATAATAAAATATTCTTAATGGTGGAATTGTATTGTGAAAAACAAGCTCTATCTGACGCAGCACGAGACGGAACAAATACTGCGGGCAACGGAAGGGACAAAAAACGGCTTGCGGGATCGGTGCATGATAATGATGTGTTTTTATCATGGGCTGCGGATAAGCGAACTGCTTGGCCTTACCATCAGGGATATCGATTTAGCGGGCGGGACTATTTTTATCCGGCGACTGAAGAACGGTTTCAGCACCGTGCATCCGCTCCAGCCGGAAGAACGACAACTCCTGGGGGAGTGGATGAGTCGCAGACTGTTATCGGACGAAGGATGGCTGCTCCCTAATACAAAGGGGAACCACCTTACCCGACAGTATATGTACAAACTGCTGCAGCATTACGGATTACTGGCAGGGCTGGCGGTACGGGTTCATCCTCATATGCTGCGCCATGCCTGCGGTTATGAACTCGCCGAACAGGGGATGGATACGCGACTGATACAGGACTACCTGGGGCATCGTAACATCCGCCATACCGTGCATTACACGGCGGGCAATGCCGCCCGCTTTGCACAGACCTGGAAAAAACAGCGTCTTGCAGTGGTAAGCGAGGAGAATGAGCAATACGGGATGATGAACGATACCGTAGTCTGTGTGATGA
>NZ_JBDKEE010000074.1:0-2645 GCF_051130085.1 Enterobacter sp. PTB | reverse complement strand
TGCATATTCGCACGGTGATCGATCGCCAGTTCGCACCGTAGCCGATCATGATTTCGCATCGTGTTCGATCGCGGTTTCGCATGGCGCTCGATCAGTATTTCGCATCATCTCCGATCATGTTTTCGCACCACCCGATCACCGATTAGCATCCTGCCGGTCACTCCGGGAATTAACGCTTTCTCACACGGTCTTCATTGCTGATTTTTTATGTCAATGGAGACATCAATGGCCAGAAAGAAAGTACCCAGGAGTTCTATGGAAACGTGTTTTAAAATCCTCCAGTTCAAATATGGACAAAAGCTGAGCAACCGCTGTATCGGTCTCACGCTCAAAATAAGCCCCTCCACCGTCTACGAAGTTCTGTCGCGCTTCAAAACGACATCATTGTCATGGCCGTTGCCTGACTCCATCACGCCAGCTCATCTGGAAAAACTCATCTTCCCAGTAAAAACAACCACTCATCCGGAACTGGTGCCACCAGACTGGCTTTACATTGACGCGGAGATAAGACGTCCAGGCGTCACGCGCCAGCTGTTATGGCTGGAATACAAAACGCTGTTCGGGAACCACGCACTGGGCTACTCCCAGTTCTGTCGCTGCTACCGGGCATGGAAAGCCACGCAGCGCCTGTCGATGCGCCAGGAGCACCGCGCCGGTGAAAAGCTCTTTATCGACTTCTGTGGTCCGACTGTGCCGATCATCAGTCCTGAAACGGGTGAGATCCGACGGGTTGCCATCTTCGTGGCCGTGATGGGGGCGTCCAACTATACCTACGTCGAGGCATGTGAGGGGCAGGATATGATGTCATGGCTGAACGCCAACAGCCGCTGCCTGACCTTCCTCGGCGGTGTGCCGAAACTGCTCATCCCGGACAATCTGAAAAGCGCGGTGAAGAAGGCAGATCGTTACGAACCCGTCATCAACGAAAGTTATCTGGCGATGGCAGAGCATTATTGCACCGTCATCATCCCGGCCAGACCGTATAAACCCAAAGATAAAGCGAAAGCAGAGAACGGCGTGCTTATCGTTGAAAGGTGGCTGCTTGCCCGTATCCGCAACGAAACCTTCCACACGCTGAGAGCGCTGAATATCCGGCTTCGGGAGTTACTGGGCGAGTTGAATAACCGCCCCATGAAAGGTTACGGCAATCAGACCCGTGCTGAACGCTTCCGCATCCTGGATGCGCCTGCGCTCTCTGCACTTCCGGCAGCCCCCTATGAATATGCCGAATACCGAGCTGTAAAAGTGGCGCCGGACTATCACGTTGAATATGCGCGTCACTGGTACTCGGTACCGCATGAGCTGGTTAGTCAGCGTCTGTCGCTGAAAGCAGGTCAGACGGTGATCCAGATCTGGCATCAGGGCCAGTGCGTGGCGCAGCATCCGCGCAGCCAGCATGAATACAAACATACCACCAACCCGCTGCACATGCCTGTCCAGCACCAGAAGCACAGCGGCTGGACACCGGAACGGCTCCTGGCTATGGGTAAAAACATCGGCGCGTACACCGGAAAAGTGGTGGAGTCGCTGCTGAAACGCAAGGCGCACCCGGAACAGGCCTACAGGGCCGTTCTCGGGCTGATCGCGCTGCAGAAGAAATACGGACGCGAACGACTGGAAAAAGCCAGTCATGTAGCCTGGTACCACAAGACGCCAGACAGGAGGTTCATCGAAAACCTGCTGCGTCATCAGCGCGAAAACCAGGAGCTTCAGGCAATGCGCGGTGGAGAAACACCCCCTACGGCATCGCTGGAACATGAGAACCTGCGCGGGCCCGGCTACTACCACTAACATACTGAGAGACAGATAAAAATGAACAACAATCTGATCCATAAACTGAGCCAGCTAAAGCTGCCTGCGATGGCTGAATCCCTGATACGGCAGCGTGAAACGCCGCAAACATACGAAGAGCTGTCGTTCGAAGAGCGTCTGGCTCTGCTGGCTGACGACGAGTTGCTGAACAGGGAAAACGGCCGGGTGTCACGGCTGCGAAAAACTGCGAATCTGAAATACCAGGCAGCGCCGGAGGGGCTGCATTACCCGGCATCCAGGGGACTGAAGCCGGAGCAGATGCGGGAACTGCTGAATGGTCACTACATCACTCACCGCAAAAATATCCTGATAACAGGCCCTACAGGCTGCGGTAAAAGCTGGATCGCCAATGCACTCGGAGAACAGGGCTGCCGTCAAAAACACACGGTGCAATACTGGAGAGCGGGCCGTCTGCTGGAAGTACTGTCGCAGGGGCGTGTTGACGGTAGCTGGCTGAAACACCTGAAGCAGTTACAAAAAACAGAGGTGTTAATCCTGGATGACCTGGGTCTGGAACCGCTGACGAATCCACAATGTAACGACCTGCTGGAGATCATCGAAGACAGGTACGAGCAAAGCAGCACGATCGTGGTGAGCCAGTTCCCGGTAGATAAATGGCATGGTCTGATGGAGAACCCGACGACAGCCGATGCTATCCTGGACAGACTGGTACATAACGCTCACAGACTGACACTGCAGGGGGAGTCCATGAGGAAAAATAAACCGGTACTGGAAAGCGCAGAAAAAACAGGTTAAAAAGCAGTAGAAAAGTTAAGTTCCCCGGATGATCGATCAGCGCGAATCGCTGATCGACGTTCCACGCGAAAACATGA
>NZ_JBDKEE010000073.1:0-2767 GCF_051130085.1 Enterobacter sp. PTB | reverse complement strand
TGTATAATGGATATCACCGATCCCTGACTGGGCGTAGTTATGGGCAATGGCATTACAGTTGAAATAAAGCCCTTTGCCGTCCGTTATCTCTCTTTTCCAGAACTCCCCTATACACCGGGCCAGTGTTACATCAGCTCGAACTTTGCTTGCGTCAAAGAAAAAACAGGTATGGTAATGAAAACCTTTGCACTGCCCGTATTCAAGCTTCCAGATGTACCCCAGACAATGTTCAAATAAAGAATGCGACTGTACGCGTTTGAATAAACGTTTACGATGTAACCGGGTTAAGTCAGCAGAGACGACATTATTCTTCACAATAGCTTTCTGATATGAGAGATCTACACGGATAACCAGCAACCGGGAGTGATGCTCAAACAGGTGATCTACGTAAGCTAATGCACCTGTCAGGTTCTTACTGGCGGCCCTCTGGAAATTACGTAGCTTTCGCTTATGCGAGGGGGATTTCACCTCTGTTCGAAATTGCCTCAACCAGCTGTTTATTACGTCAGCTTCGTGAGGTGATAAATTCAATAATGCCGGGGGCTCAGCCAGGTTATGTGTTTTGAGAGCCAGACTAAATAACTGGACCGTTGGGTGCAATTGCTGATGTCCGCCGATACCCTTTTCCAGTTCCGACAATCCTCGAAAAGCTTCCTCAAGTAAATGGCCAGTTTTGGATACCTTACAGTAGCTTGCTCTGATAACTGAAATTGCTTCCGCGTCAGAATTGACAATTCTATTTAAAATAGAAAGTAAATTGCGTTGTATTTGTATAGTATCAAGGTCATCGGTGATTATAAGTGTTCTATCACTGCCAGATAAATGCCTGCTGCTTGATTCATAATCGAAATAGCTGTCAGTAAACATAACAATAGTTATCCTGTTTTAACTTTATTAGACAGAACGATAATGGATGACGGAGGTAGCCATTGCTGGTTACCTCTATGTCAATACTACAGGTGTAATTATCCTGTTCTCTATAAAGTGAACTTCACAAAGAGCACTGTATGATTATTATTGATAGCTCAAGTATTCACTGGCTATTAAGTTAACAAATACTGCAATGATATAATTAACATAGGCAATGCAAATACATGATTACTATCATATAACAACATGATTAATTCAATTATTTTAATAATATAAGAACCATTATTAGCCAATTATTAATAACACACTCACGGACCCATGCTTCAGATATAATACCAGTAGGGACACTTGTTTCAATACATACATACTTATCATTATATCGGGAAAGTTAGTGTTCCTTTTGTCAGGAGATATCCTTGCCAGGACAGGCAAGCTTTCCCCGTATCAGGCTGCCTTCCCTTCCCGAGGTAACCTGTCCAGCCACTCCTGAAACTCACTGAGGCGCCAACGACTGGAACGCCCAATTTTCAATGGTTTTGGGAATAACTTGTTATTCATTAGCTTGTAGATATATGCCTTTGAAAATCCTGTTTTTTCACAGATAAATTTCAAATCAATCAGTTTGAAATGTTGTTCATCATCCTTGTGTTTGTCTACTTGTTTGTTCTCTTTCATGGCATCGCCCCTTGTTATGTTGAACTCGGGGCTAAGGTAAACAAAAAAAGTTCTGCCGTAACGGTAAAATTTAATGCACAGAAATGTACATTGACATTTTCTTTGAAATATGACTACGTTCCTGGCTGCACCTTTCTAAGTTTGAGGTTGAGGTTGTACCCATCTTTCTTTTCACTAAGCGCATCAAGCAGCGGTATGAATGTGCCCTGACCCAGCACGCTTTCGAAGGTTTTCAGTACAGTGTTAGAAAATGTCCTCGAAATGAACTCAGTATTCTTCTGGGCGAGGTCTACCGGAAGACCTTTCAGCAAGTTATAAATCTGCCACGAAGGTAGCTGCTTTTTATTTTTAATCTGCCAGATAACAAGATCCATCAACGGCAGGGTTTTGTGTACTCTGATGTTCTGTATTTTTCCGTCGCTCAGCATCTTATGCTTACGATAACGGGTCAGAATTTCCTGAAAAGATGAAAGTATTTCTGACTTACTGCAGTAAGGGTTTACGGACAGGTAAATTTGCTCTATACCCCGATTTTGTTCCTGAAGTGTCGTCAGAAGCGTGTCCAGACCAACATCTTCCTTCTTAGTGAAACCGAGATAACATGGATGTGTGCAATCTTCAGTTACCGAGAATGTAGGTTTATCAGCGACAGAGATTGCATCGTAGCATTCATTAATATCCCTGATGCTTAATTCCCGTACCGGAACAGGATCTTCTGATAAGATAAACTCTCTGGCCTCTGATCCGACATCAGGTTTCGGATATATAATTTCTGGTCTCTCTTTGTCAGAGATAAAATAATCGCTTATGACAGGCTGACCTTCGGTGATTTTGGCGTAAAGTTCCCTGAATAAATCAGTTGTGACTATGCCATACTCTGAATCAGAGTTTGCAACAATACCTAAATTTACCCGCGCGATCAGTTCACGGATAAGCTTACTAAATGGCATCTCGTTAACAAAATCATAGTTCTTTATTTTAAACCAGTTTAATTCTTCTGGCTTACCTTCATATGTTACACACTGAGCGCGTGAGAGTACCTGACTGTAATAGGTCCCAGTAGTCACCTTTTCAGCGTCATCTGTACTAAGTGTATTGTGAGTTTCGTCCTTCATATGCTCTCCTTCTCGTGCGAGGGTGTATATTTCCTTACCGACATTCTATTATAAAAATGAATGTATCCGTCACCCATTGTGCTCACGTTTTAGCGGCTAAATCTGCT
>NZ_JBDKEE010000072.1:0-2805 GCF_051130085.1 Enterobacter sp. PTB | reverse complement strand
ACCGCTGACCTCTTGCATGCCATGCAAGCGCTCTCCCAGCTGAGCTATAGCCCCATCGTAAAGCTGTCATGTTGACGGGCGGCATAATATGAATTCCGCTGCGGAGTGTCAACGGCAAAATCAATGACGGCGGTTCAATCGCCGAAAAATCATGCAAATGAATCACTTTGCGAGTCTGCTCGCAGTCATGAGTTAAGCCTGTCACATTTTCCTCTAAAACGGTGCTATAAAATGAGCCGTTAATTAACCCCACGAATATTCTGGAAATTGCATGATCAAGGAACGAATGACGCCAGAAGAGTTAGCCCTGCTCACTGGCTATAGCCGCCAGACCATCAATAAATGGGTACGCAAAGAGGGTTGGATTACATCGCCAAAACCAGGAGTCCAGGGCGGCAAAGCGCGTCTGGTGCACGTTAATGAAAAAGTGCGTGAGTTTATCCGCAGCGCGCGCCGGGCAAGTGAAACGTCTGAGATACCAGAAAGTGCCAGCCATGATGGCTCGCTTCACTCCCTGCTCCTGACGCTGGCAAATGAAATGACGCCGGAAGAGCAAAGGCAGATGACATCACTGTTACTGCGGGAAGGGATTACCGGATTGTTGCAACGTTTAGGGATACGCGATCAGAACTGATATGAAAAGATTCCGTAGCAAAATGACCACCGAAGAGCTGGCAGAAAATTTGGGTGTTGCACGGCAAACGGTGAACCGCTGGATACGCCAGCAGGGATGGAAAACCGAGGGCGTCAATGGGGTGAAAGGCGGACGTGCACGGCTGATTCACATTGATGCCCGCGTGAAGGAGCACATCATGAGCCTCCCGGCTGTCCGTAACCGTCAGGCGGTGTACCATCTGGCGGAGGTGACATCGTTGTACAGTGAACCCTCCTCTACTCTGCGTCCTGGGATCATCGAGACGCTGGAGAATATGACGCACCTTGAGCAGGAGCGTCTGGATGCCTTACTAAAGCGTGAAGGGATACGCGGCTTTCTTGCACGTCTCGGCATTGCTGAATTTAATGCATAAAAAAACGGCAGGTCTCCCTGCCGTTTTTCATGGTTCAGGCGTTATTACTGCTGGTTTTCGCGCTCAGTAATAAAATCCAGCGCCTTGTTAATGCGCGCTACGCTGCGTGATTTACCAATGGCATGAACGGTAACATCGAGTGCCGGAGACTGACCCGCACCGGTGACTGCCACACGCAGTGGCATACCCACTTTGCCCATACCAACTTCCAGCTCATCTGCCGTCGCCTGAATGGCATGATGCACATTCTCGGCAGTCCAGTCAGTCATCGCCGCCAGTTTGTCACGCACCACTTCGAGTGGCTGACGCGCAACCGGACGCAGGTGCTTCTTCGCCGCGTCTGCATCGAACTCGTCAAACTCTTCATAGAAGTAGCGGCAGCTTTCAGCGATCTCTTTCAGCGTTTTGCAACGCTCGCCGAGCAGTTTCACCAGTTCCGCCAGTTCAGGGCCAGTACGAGTATCAATGTTTGCCTGCTCGATGTGCCACTGCAGGTATGTCGCCACATATTCCGGCTGCATAGTATTGATGTAGTGGTGGTTCAGCCAAAGCAGCTTATCAGTGTTAAACGCGCTCGCAGATTTGCTCACCGCGCCCAGAGAGAACAGATTGATCATCTCTTCACGGCTAAAGATCTCCTGATCGCCGCTGGACCAGCCCAGACGCACCAGATAGTTCAGAAGCGCTTCCGGCAGATAGCCGTCGTCGCGATACTGCATGACGCTGACTGCACCGTGGCGTTTAGACAGTTTTTTGCCGTCGTCACCATTGATCATGGACACGTGCGCATAGACCGGAACAGGGGCGTTCAGCGCTTTCAGGATGTTGATTTGACGTGGGGTGTTGTTGATATGGTCTTCGCCACGGATAACATGCGTGATTTCCATATCCCAGTCGTCAACCACAACGCAGAAGTTATAGGTTGGGGAACCGTCGGTGCGGCGGATGATCAGATCGTCCAACTCCTGGTTGCTGAATTCGATCGGGCCACGGATCTGGTCGTCAAAAATTACCGAGCCGTCCTGCGGGTTAGCAAAACGCACCACGCACGGTTCATCAGCAGCATGCTCGCTATGGTCATGGCGGCAGCGGCCGTCATAACGCGGTTTTTCACCCTTCGCCATCTGATCTTCACGCAGCGCATCAAGGCGTTCTTTGGAGCAATAGCATTTATACGCTGTACCCGCGACCAGCATCTCATCAATCACGGCGTTGTAGCGGTCAAAACGTTTGGTCTGGAAATACGGGCCTTCGTCCCACTCCAGATTGAGCCAGTTCATACCATCCATAATGGCTTCAATTGCTTCCGGCGTGGAGCGCTCGAGATCGGTGTCTTCAATACGCAGTACGAACTCACCTTTGTTGTGGCGTGCAAAAAGCCAGGAATAGAGAGCGGTACGTGCACCACCGACGTGCAGATAGCCTGTCGGGCTCGGCGCGAAGCGAGTTTTGATTTTCATGAAATGGCCTTACGTTATAAAGATGCCGGCAATCGGCAAATCCTGGGAAAAAAACAATGGGCAATATTCTATCACTGTGGGGGGATTCCTCAATGTTGATCCCTTTATCGTGAGGGAGTTTGCGATTTTTGTTTAGAAATCATGCGCCATCGCCCGTTTCGCGATCGTTTTGTTTAATTTTACGACGAACGAATAAAAACTTTAGAAAATGCGTTGACTCATTTTCAACTCTCCCTATAATGCGACTCCACACAGCGGGGGTGATTAGCTCAGTTGGTAGAGCATCTCCTTTACACGGAGGGGGTCGGCGGTTCGAG
>NZ_JBDKEE010000071.1:0-2853 GCF_051130085.1 Enterobacter sp. PTB | reverse complement strand
TTAAAACAAACACATCACAAAATAATGTTGGAATGCCAACATTTATTCTTGACACCTCAATGTTGGATATCCTACCTTAAATATATCAAATGTTCACCCAGGTAGGATATTACAATGGATATACAATCTGCAGTTAGCGAATGCGATATGGCACACGCCATTCTCATTGCCATGAACTCATACGTACAAAATGAGACTGCTGGCGATCGAGTCACGGAGTCTCTGACTTTTGCGGCGGAGTCTTGCTTAGCTCGAGCATTATCATTTATCAAAAACGACGACACCGCCTTCAGCGATCAATACTCAATCCGTGGCACCACAACCACCACTCAACAGCCAACCATCCCGCAACCCACCGAATCGCCAACCAGCTTCGCCGCCATCATCGAGCGCATTCGTTCTCGCCGCGTAGCTCTCGGATTAACCACCGAAGAGCTTTCCACCCAACTCGGATTTGAAATCGACACCGTGGAGGACTGGGAGACAGGTTGCGACGCGCCGGAGCTGACCATCCTTCTTCCGCTCTCCCGCGCTCTCTTCTGCGAACCGGAGTGGCTTCTTACTGGCTCTCTCGAAGGGATGACCAGAATCAACGAAGCCCCTCTCGCCCCTGTCAAAGTGATGCAGGGTGTGGATATGTCCGGTGTTGGTGAGCGCATCCGAGATGCTCGCGTATCTCGCAGAATGACCCATAAAGAACTGGAAGAAGCGGCAGGTCTACCGGACGGGGTTATATCAGTATGGGAATTCCGCCAGGCATATCCGCCAGATGAAGCTTTCGACAAATTAGCCAAAGCACTCAATACCAGCGTTATCTGGTTATTAACGGGCAGAGAAATAGCGAGGGAGTCGTGAATGAAAACGCCAATCGACATGCTTCATGAAATTCTTGCTCAGGTTTCAGAGGGTAATACCCTACTGGAAATGATTTACAAAAATACCCAAGAGATGAATGAGGAGACGGATTGCGCAATAGCCTGTCTGATTCGCTCCTTCGATAAAACCCGCGAAATGACTTGCGCTTATATTGAGGAATTAGCAAGGAATAGCCCCCCCCCCAAAAAAAAACGGGAAGCGGCAATGATATTTCAGATGATGTATTCCATGCTGCGGTTACAGCGGAAAAGCTTCGAGAACTGGCGCATACGTATAGCGAGAACTTTTTCACCGATGAGGACAATAACAATCCATCCTGCATTATGGCATCGGTAATATTTGACTATGCAGTAAAGATAGACTGCGAATTAAAAAACATCGAAACAAAACTAAGTTAACTAACAGAGTTTAATTTACACCTTAACGGGCGGGAACCTTTGCAGCCAAAATTCAAAGGAGATGTAATTATGTCATTCATTAAAGACAAGACTGCATACAAAACAGCAATTCTTATCTTCGTACATTACGGAGAAGAATATCGTCACATTGCTGACCTGTTCATGCGTAAAGCGTACGGGTGTTAACTATGAGCACAAGCACCATTAAACCCGCAGGAATAGACTTGTTCAGGCAAAAATAAATTCAGTCATGCGTAGAACGGGCGGGAATGTACAACTGGTAAAAATCGGCGGCGATATTACTTTCCCTGTCGAGTTATCAGAATACGTGCTGACAAATGCCCTGACAGGAATATTCGAGGCGATGATATACGACAACCACAAACGCTCTGAAGCAGAGAGGTTAATTGCTAATCATTATTCTGACTGTATGGGCATTCACAAACTGACACCCGATGGGGTGGATTTCATGAACGCGATAGTGAAAACAATCGCAGAACAACAAATCACAGAAAAATTAGCATCTGGAGAAATTAAATAATGACAAAGAAAGCCCCCCCCGAAGCACCAGAAATGCCAAATCGTCCTCACCATCGAAAATGGTCAGGTAATTGACTCAAGGCATATTCGCGAAGAGGAATTTATCGGCTCACTTAACACTTTTATATGGATGTTAAAACGAGCCGGATATGTCGTATGCGAGCCTCACCCGGCTATGAATGCTGAATAAAAAGTAGCGCATGAGTTGCCCGGCGCGACGAACTGATGAAACAGAGATCGTATTAAGGAGAAGCACATATGAACAAAGTGACCAACACCACAGGACTGGAAACCGTTAACGGCGTTCCGATGATGAGAAGCCGTGACATTGCAAATGTCGTTAAAAAAGACCACGGGAAGGTTTGCCGGGATATCCGGGTGATGCTTGGAAAACTCTACAGCATTACAGAAGCTGAAAGTACCCGTAATCCAGATCTGGCTTACCTCACAAATCATGGAGTTACATGTTCTCAATTCGATAATGATAATCCAAATGCATGGGAATACTGGCTCGATTACGAACACTCGCAGTGCCTTGTCGCTGGCTATGACGCATCGCGCCGGATGTCGATTATTCGTCAATGGCAGGCACTCAAAGATGAAGTGAAGCAATTGCAATCTCCATCTCAACCAGAGCAACAGGAAATCAGCATGAACCATGACATTCTTTCACTGGCCCGCGTTGTGGCCGAAGCAACCGCATCAGCAACGATGAAAGCAGTGATGGAGGTGACGGGCATTACAGCCGTCACGGCACAATCAGTGGCCCTGCCAGCCGCTCCTGCGGTTGAGCCAGCAGTGACCAGTGACGAGTTTGTTCCGGTGCACAAAGTCTCATGGGCAACCGGTCTGTCTGATGCCACCTGCCGCCGTCTGATCACCTTTGCAGCATTACCAGCGAAGCATATCGAGGGGATCCGGGGTCTGTGCGTTAACCGTGAAGCCTTTATCGCCGCAGCCAAAACGCTGATTAATGAATCCACGCCGCCACAAGGTAAGCGTAAGCGCTGGCAGAATCCGGAGTTCGGCGGGTTTGTGC
>NZ_JBDKEE010000070.1:0-3017 GCF_051130085.1 Enterobacter sp. PTB | reverse complement strand
AGGAAATCATCAATGCCCGGTATGAAAGCATCCTGCCGACAATCCTGATCAGCAATCTGACCTTCGACCAGCTGAAAGAATCCATTGGTGAACGTATCGTTGATCGTGTGACCGATGGTGGTCGTAATCGCCTGGCGTTCGGCTGGGAAAGCTTCCGTGGACGCGAAGGAGTAGCAGCATGACGCCAGTCTGGAAAAATGAAGATCTGGAAGGGGCGGTAATTGGCGCGATTTTTCTGCGCGGGGCCGACCCTGAGGTGCTGGACATTCTTTCCAGGGTTCCGGCCGCTGCTTTCTCCGTGCCGCAGTACCGTGACATTTACGCAGGTATCTGCCGTCAGGCACGTGGTACCGGGCTGATTGACCCGGTGCTGCTGTGCGAAAGCATGTCACAGCACAGTGCGATAATCCTTGAATCAAGCCGCATCACCTGGGCTAAGTCGGCGCTTGTGTCCTACGTTTCCACACTGGAGCGTAATGCAGCTGTCCGCGATGCCGAAGCGGTGATTGAAAAGGCGCTGGCCGATCTCCGTAGTGCTCACAATGGTGAGGCGGCTCTGGCTGCATTCAGGGCTGCGCAAAGCAAAATTGCTGCGATTTCTCTCGAAGATAATACTGTTCAACCCGTTCATATCGACGACATTCTTCCTGCGGTTGTTGACCGGGTAGATGCGCGCAACCGCGGACTTGAAGAAGCCAGAAGCCTCATGACCGGCATTGAAGAGCTTGACGCCAGAACTGGTGGTATTGAACCCACAGACCTTGTGTTCATTGCTGCGCGGCCGTCAATGGGTAAAACCGAGCTGGCGCTGGATATCATCGACAAAGTATCCGGGCAGGGGCGCGGTGTGCTGTTCTTTAGCATGGAAATGCCAAATATCCAGATCGGCGAGCGCATGGTATCCGCAGCCGGAGGAATGTCCGTATCGCGCCTGAAAGCGGCTGCGGATTTCGGTGATGAGGACTGGGCCAGGCTGACGAACGGCATGGAGCGACTGACCGGCCGCAGTATCTGGATGGTGGATTCAACGGACCTTACTGTAGAGCAAATCCAGCAGATAGCCACGCGTATGCAGCTGGTACATCCCGAAATAGCGCTGGTGGTTGTGGATTATCTGGCGCTTATCAGGATTGAAAGCACCGCACGCTATGACCTTGCCGTGGGTGAAGTATCAAAAGGGCTCAAGCGTCTGGCAAAATCCAACAAAACGCCAGTCCTTGCCCTCAGCCAGCTTTCCCGCGGCGTGGAGTCGCGACCCAACAAACGCCCTATGAACTCCGACCTTAAAAACTCAGGTGAGATTGAGGCAGATGCTGATCTGATCATGATGCTTTACCGCGATGAAGTTTATGACCCTGAGTCTCCAGCCAAAGGGATTGCGGAAATTAACGTGACCAAGCAGCGCAACGGTGAGCTCGGCACGATTTACCGACGCTTCTATAACGGCCATTTTCTGCCGATTGACCAGGAGGAGGCCCGTCGCCGCTCAACACCTGAACCCAGGCCCCGGCAGCGTCGATATGCGAAAACATGAAATCACAGGAGGAATCATGGAAAACATCACCATAGCAGCATTTGCATTAATAGCCCCAATCCTGTGCTCAGCGGCAGCCGGAATTCTGGCTTATCAGGGCAAAGACGGCTGGGGCTGGTTTTTATTTGCCGCTATCGTGCTGGCAAGCGGTATCAGTATTAAGGTTAAGGGGTAAGTGATGCGTGATATTCAACAGGTACTGGAACGCTGGGGAGCCTGGGCGGCCAATAATCATGAAGACGTGGCGTGGGCAGCCATCGCCGCTGGATTTAAGGGGCTCATCCCGTCACGGGTAAAATCCCGCGCTCAGTGCTGCGACGATGACGCGATGGTTATCTGCGGCTGCATGGCGCGGCTGAACAAAAATAATGCCGACCTGCACGATCTGCTGATGGACTATTACGTGATGGGCATGACCTTTATCTCGCTGGCGCGGAAACATGGTTGCTCTGATGGACATATCGGTAAAAAACTCCAGAAAGCAGAGGGCGTTGTAGAGGGTATGCTGATGATGCTGGAAGTCACGCTGGAGATGGACCGCTACGTGAGCAGGTAACGGTCCAGAAGCACTACGCAAAAGACAGGCGGTGCAGGTGGCTGATATCCGTTGTCTTTCTCGCTTCTGCCAGGCTGTAATTAGCCTGCATTTTAAGCCAGGTTTCCGGGGTGCTGCCAATGACTGCTGATAGGCGTAATGCCATTTCAGGCGTCACTGCAGTATGCCCGGAAATAAGACGACTGGCGGTCGAGGGGGCAATCTCCATTGCTTTCGCAAACTGACGGAGGCTGATATGCATATCCTCCAGTGTTTCTGCCACAATCTCGCCCGGGTGAGAGGGGCTATACATTCTCATTAGTGGTAATCCTCAAGGTTAAGAATCTCTGCATCACCATCAACGAACCTGAAGGTGATGCGCCAGTTACCCGATACGCTGATTGACCAGATATCTTTTCTGTCGCCTTTCAGTTGATGGAGATCGAAGTTGGGAATGGCAATCGCATCAATACTCTCGGCGGCATCTATTACGGTTAAACGATTTTTTATGCGGCTAACCAGTTTCTGCTCCAGACCGCTACTGTCGTTATTCATAAAGAACTTCTTAAGTCCTTTATGCTTGAAGCTCTTGATCATCGTGTTATCCGTATCCGAAAAGTGGAGCATAGTGTTTTGTGTTCCACGATAAGGAACAGCATAAGCCAGTGTTCCTTGGTTTGCAACACGTCACCACAGAGAAAAAATATTTTACGTACGTAAAAATCTGGATATCCTGTTAAGGGTGGTCACTACGACACACCGCTTAATCATCGAAACCCTGCCAGCAATGGTGGGGTTTTGTCGTTTCTGGAGGTGTGTTAATTTTTTATTAATCAGGTAACCAAGGGTTAATAAAGGGTTGCCACGGTTATTTCCCCGTTTACATCATCCCATCCGCGCCGACTTAGCTCAGCAGGCAGAGCAACTGACTTGTAATCAGTAGGTCAC